>CALLVY010000270.1 GCA_938015925.1 uncultured Saprospiraceae bacterium | reverse complement strand
TTTGAGCTATGATTTTTTGATATAATCGAGGAATGCACGGAGTTTGATAGCCTTAGCTATCATAACGAGTACATGACGAAGAGTATAACAAAAAGGCATGTTCAAAATGTTTAGAAATTTATGTTACACGGTATTAAATACTTCAGAAGATATATTTCTAAACTTGATGAAGCTGTCACTTAGTATACGTATTTGCTTTGTAAGCATTTACCAGATAAAATTAAACTGTTAAAAAGTTTAACGCTTAACTGTTTAAACCTGCCCCAATCCTATTGGTCAAAACCACATCATCTAATACAGATGTTCAATAAAAATAATTGAAAATGAGAGATCAAAAAAAATCAAAGTTACTTATCCTGATACTGGCACTAGCGATTACATTTCCTCAATGGGCAACTGCTCAACATAAAGGAGAAGCCAGAATGGAAAAAATGCAAACAGAATTAAATCTAAATGACCAACAAGTTGCAGACTTAAAAGCGATCAATAATGAATACCGGGAGCTTAAGAAGACCATGCATTCTGCAGAAAATCCAGACCAACAAATGATGCAAAAGATGCGTCAGAAAAAAGAGGCCGCTATCCTTGAGGTACTTAATGAGGAACAAGCAGCTCTTTACAAAGCAAAAAAAGAAAGAGGAAAGGGTAAAACGAAGGAACATTCTAAGGAAAGAAAGGCCTTAAAAACCGAGTTGAAGGCATATAATGCACAGGAAGTCAAACCTGTATTGCTACAAAAACGGATGGAGTTCGATGCCAAACTTTCCGAGGCCGATAAAGCAGAAATTGCAGATTTGCGACAAACATTTAAGAGCCTAAAAAAAGGACCTAAAGCCCACGGTCATAAAGGTGCAAAAGGAAACAGAAGTCAAAGTTTGCAAAAAGATAAAAAGCCGATGGAATCCAGAAAAGCAGATGGGAAAAAACATGGCGGTTTTAAAAAGATGATGACTGAAAATCCAGAATTAGAACAAAGGACGATGGCTTTGGTCAACAAGTATTCAAAAGACCTGAAAAGGATAGAAAAGAAATTGGCTCCCTTGCAAGAACGATGGCGCGCTGATAAACAAAATATCTTAGCCAAGCACCTTGATCCAGCGATGATGGAAAAAATGGCCGCAAAAAAAGCAGAAAAAAGCAAAGAGAAAAAATCCGAATTTCAAAAAGTTCATTTTTTATTAATGGATCCGAATAAGTAAAAGGAATAAGGAGTTTAAATAAAAAAAGGCCTCACAGATTATTGAATTGATCTGTGAGGCTTTTCTTTGAACCGGTATCAAATATAATCTCAAGGCACTTCTACTCTTTCCAAACTTTTTCCACCTGATAGAGTTGGTTTTTCACATTTTGAAAATGTAGAAAATACAAACCACTCGCCCACTTGGAAGTATCCATAATCCAACTGGAACCACCAACATGATAGGTCCCCAGCCATTGCCCCGTTCGAGAATAGACTTTTACTCTTTGAAATAAATCAGGGTCTGGAAAATAGACTTCCAATTCTTGAGCAAAAGGATTGGGAATTAATAATTGAATCGATGGTGAAAGCGAAGCAGGCGCTTTGGGAATTTCTTTATTCCAGGCGGCCAACATACAATCGGGTAAATTGGTATAAGACGGTGTCCCATTAAAAAAACTGAAATTGCGATCCCATTCCCAATAACAATAAGGAATATTCAATTCCTGCAAGTATTTCAAAACCGTCTCTGCATGTTCACATCTACTGGTTTGGTCCGCTAAGAAATGGGAGCCCCATTCTCCACAAAAGACTGGCAAATCATGTTGCAAAGACCATTTTTTTACCGTTTCTAAATAACGACGCAAATAATCTTTTTGCCCTTCATAGTTATACCAATAATAATGATCCTCTCCAAAAGTATTCGCTGCTGCGGAAGCCATAGGCGGCATATTCGCAGCATTATAAGGAAAAGGGATTCCAGTGGTCGTTGCAGGATTACCTACCCATTCTGCCCCCTGATGCGTAAAGAGAAAGGGTTCGTAAAAATGAAAAGTATAAATGATGTTTTGATCGATCAAGGCAGGTAATTCCTCAAGCCCCACGATTCCATTATAATCTACACCTCCCACGATGATGCTATGCTCCGGTGCAATCGCTCTTATCGTACTTATCAATTGATGAACAACTGCCAGCCAGTTCTCCAGCGAAATATCATGAGGCTCATTAAAGAGTTCGAAGAAGACTTTATCTGGATCGGTGTCTTTATAGCGAGTAGCCACTTTTTTCCATATCGCAATTAGTCGTTTTGCATTTTCCGTAAAAGCTGCATCGGATAATTGTCCGTGCTGATAGTCAATTATGATATTTTGTTCATTCTCCTTGGCCCAGAATAAGATAGAGTCAACGGCTTCAAAATACTCTGGCATTTTAAAGTCGTAGGGAGGGAACTGTTCGACCCAAACGTCAAAACAGATTGGCAATCGGATGGTTTTAATATCCATTTCTTTCATCAATAGCAAATCCGCTTTGCGTTCTACAATGCGGTTCATATTGAGGTAATCCGAAAAATCATTTTGGGAAGTTCCGTCCCACCAATTTTCCATCCAAGAAAGATTCATTCCCTTTCCTAAAGTCTTTGTTCTCTCCCAGGCGATTGATTGCGCAGCAATGCTGTGGGTAAAAAGAAAAAACAGAAAGATGGGAAGAAATTTTTTCATGCTTGTCTCGCGCTTCTGGAATTGGTTTATTTTCTGATGCTTTTCTTAGCCGAGAGGATTATTTGGATTGGTGGTTTTGTTTCAGTTCTCGGATGCTTGGAATAAATAAATGCTTAAATAAAGATACGTATTTCTAGTAAGTAATGTCAAGCGATGGAAAACAAGGATGTTTTTTATATTTGAAAATAATTAATTTAAAGGGAAGTGTACAATGGGCAGAGGGTGGGAATCCCACCCAAGCCGCCGCCGCCGGATCATCTCCCTATTTGCTGCTGCTTGGCATAGCCTTGCCAAGGCAGTTTGTGGGAAATTCACCGCAAATGCTGACTCTAAAGATTATATTTTACTGCAATCCGGTTTTCCAGAAAAATAAAATCAATACATAGACGCATTGACAAGGCAAATTCCATAAAATAAAAATTCTTTTTTGGGATACTCTTTATACTAGCCTACTAATCAGCACCTTACGAAGGTGTTTTTCCAAAAAAAATATAAGTGCTCAGAAGAAATAATCTTCCACAATCTAGCTTTACTGCGAATTCAAAGATAAATGATTAGACTTAAGAGTTCTTCCCCTTTCGCTCAAAGGCATAAACCAACAATACAATCCTGCGGTAATTTTTAATCCCTTCAGAAATACCTTGTGCTTTAAGGTAGGTTTCGTAAGTTAAATCGCGAACTTTTGGGAGGATGTCTGGAAATAAATCCATTTGCTTGCGGACCGCAGCTACATCTGCGCGAAGCGCTGGAGCAAGGCCCTCCTTATAGATCTCAAATGCCTCAGAATCAAAGCGTTTCAAACTTCCTCTGAGATAACGCCAATAGCCAAACTGGCCAGCATAGCGAATAAATGGATCCTTGGAACTGGAACAAGCTAAGTAGGCAATAAAATTGCAAGTCCCCTCATCTGTAATTCCATAGCCATGTACCAATTCATGCGCAAGGACGGAAGGCAATTGAATAGGATGTAATCCCGCATCGACATGGCTTTCACCAGTCCAGGGGAAATAAAATCCAGAGGTACTAATCCGGAGTAAAATACCGGCAGGCTGAAGTACCCTGGCCTGGACTCTTCCGGTATTCGGATAACCTAAAGACTCCATGGTGTTTTCAACCAATGCTCTTAACTGTGTCTCTAGCTTATCCGGAGTATGTTCTTTACCAAGTGCCGCTAAAGTGCTCCCAGGAATTTTTTCACGAGTGGATTCCAGAATTTCAGTCATCTTTTGTAGTTCTTCCTTTAATTCTTCAAAGGTCAAGGGTTTTAAATCCAAGCCCAGTTGATCTTCTATTGAAACTCGCCCATAATTAAATCCCCAAAGGAGCAGAAAGAAAAAAGTAATTCCCCCAAGGAAAGAAAGCAAACCCAACAAAGCATTTCTTGTTTTTTCCCAAATCGACCAATCCTTATTGATCAATAGAGTTCTGATCCCATGTACTAAGCGGTACAAAACAAATCCAATAAATAGAAGGATAACAGGAAAAGGCAATAAGGCGGTAGTATAATCTATAAGGATACGGATAATTGGAAATAAGGTCCGGCTATAATATTCTTCAATAACCATAGGATTCAACCCAAGTACAATCCTCGAAACAATTGCTAATAAGCCCAACCCGATCCAAATGAATTGGCGTTTTATCTTCTTTGTCATTTTCTTTTTTTTAGACTAGGACTTTCTTTTTTCAACAGCACTTAAAGTGATTTTTCATCCAGCTTATAGAATAAATAATACAACGTAAAAGATTAGCAAATGATTGGTTACCAAGAAACAAAAAATGAGTCCTAGTTAAATCACAACTTAATTAAGTGAACTCGCTACCTTGCATGCTCAAATCCAAGATCCTTTAAAGCTAATTTTGAACCTATGAAATCACAATGGTATTGCCTCCTGCTGTCTTTTATTTTTCTCTTTTCTTGTTCTGCTGAAAATAAGAAGGTCGAAAGTAAGACATCCAATCCATTTGAGTCAGCCCTCCCCCATGGAAAAAGTTTACCCGAAGAAGCATTATCGATAGAAGATCAAAAGAAATTGCAAACGGCCTCCGGGCGCGAAGTTTCTTTAATCACTATGGATAAGCTGACTAATATGCTTGATAGTTTATCCGGAACTTTACATGCTATCAATTTTTGGAGTTTCAATTGCACCGAATGTCCAGCCAATAATCGCTTACTAGAACAGGTACAATCGGATCTTGGTGATTCGGTATTGCAAATTCGACACATTAATGTAGATGATCTCGAAAATTTGCCACAGGTTAATGCTAGTATTAGGGCACAAGGGCTAATTAATGATTGTTATCTGTTAGAAACAGACAGTCTTTATAACTGGTCTTCCAAAGTCCAAGGCAATTGGACAGGTGCTTTACCCGCAATCGTTTTGATCAATCAATCAGACGGGATTCGGTTATTCTATCAAAAGGCGTTTAATAAAGAGGAATTAATGGCTTTGCTTCAGCCTTTCACTTTATAGTATTTATTAATACTTAAGTCAATTGAATTTAAACTATTGTTAATCAGTGCTTTATGATGGTTTTTATAATTAGTTACAACAGGTAAAAATCTGTTTCTCAATGATTTATCATTCCTTTATTTTACATAAAATAAGCCTCCTTCTTTCCTTTTTTAGACTCCCCAAATATAAGCCATCTGTCCTTCGAAAGACATTGAAAGGAAAGAAATACAATTTTCCTGCAACAATTTGGACTAAAACCCATTTAGTATATAGTTGGGATGCCGGATATACGAAATATTACTCCTATATTTGGCGCTTTAAATCGTTCTATTTTTTTTATAACTAATACAATCGCTATCATGGCTTTCGAATTCACAGACGCAAACTTTCAAAAAGAAGCTTTAGAAAATGACAACATTTCTGTTGTTGACTTTTGGGCAGAATGGTGTGGTCCTTGCAAAATGATTACTCCAATTATTGACGAATTGTCTTCCGAATTGGAAGGTAAAGCCAAAATTGGAAAAGTAAATGTTGATACTAACCCTAACGTTTCTATGGAATACGGTGTTAGAAGCATCCCTACTATTCTAATTTTCAAAAATGGTAAAGTAGTCGACAAACATGTTGGTGTTACCACCAAGCAAGCGCTTTTACAGAAAATTGAAGCGCAATACTAAATTTCTATTGCCGAGAACTTCCTAAAGAAGTTCATCGAAAAAAAATAAAATTAGTCCTGGCTTATTAAGTCGGGACTTTTTTTGTTTACTTCGTAGGCAATTGTGCTGGTTCTTTCTTAATACTTCCTTTAAGAAGCCGCTACAGGTGTCCAGTACTTACAAACCAGCTGGAGAAAAAATAAATCTTATCCCAACTCAATGACCAAGAAACTTCCAATCGGTACTTTTGTCAACATGGCTACTGTCGTAATCGGTAGTTTGATCGGTATGGCACTTCAACAAAGTTTTCCGGAGGAAATTAAAGAAATTGTATTTCAAGCCATTGGACTTTGCGTCTTGCTGATTGGAGTATTGATGAGTCAGAAAGTCCCGGAAGGATATTTACTGGTGCTGATCTTTAGCATGCTCTTAGGAGGCATCATCGGCCAAGGATTACACCTCGATCAATTTTTCCAAAATACAGGAGATGCCATCAAAGTATTATTTAGTATCGAAGGAGATAACTTCACCGAGGGATTGGTGACGACTTTCTTGATTTTTTGTATTGGATCAATGACCATTGTAGGAGCGATTGAAGAAGGAGTCTCTGGAAATCGGGAATTATTGTTGGCCAAGTCCTTATTGGATGGAATCACTTCTATAGCTTTGGCTTCCACCTATGGAATTGGGGTTTTGTTTTCCATTGTTCCTATGTTGATTTTTCAAGGTGGGATTACCGTCTTAGCTAGCTATTCTAAAAGCTTTTTTACAGAAAAAATGATCGGAATGCTTAGCGCGACAGGAGGTTTATTAATTTTAGGGCTTGGCGTAAATATTCTGCAACTTGGTGAAATAAAAGTAGAAAATCTACTTCCTGCCCTATTGGTTGGTGCGATCGGCGCCTGGGCGATGCAAAAATATAAACCTAGTCTTTAGAGCGATATAGACTTCAAACGGGATCATTGCCGAAATTAAAATTAGCTTGGTGCAACAGTTTAACACACAATACGTTTTTTTAAGAGAATCGAAAACACAATCATGAGTAAAAATTCTTCCCTTCTCGATAATTTTGAAGTCCGAGACCTCGGTAATTTGGATCTTTTGGCCCGACAAGTGGTGGAGGGATTTATTATTGGACTACATAAAAGTCCTTTTCATGGCTTTTCGGTAGAGTTTGCAGAACACCGCATCTACAACCCGGGAGAATCGACCAAAAATATCGATTGGAAGGTCTATGGCAGAACCAATAAGATGTTTACCAAACGATTCGAAGAAGAGACCAATCTTCGCTGTCAGATTGTATTAGACGTTTCTTCTTCCATGTATTTTCCTGAAGTCACTAAAAGCAGTGAGTCCTATACCAATAAACTGCGTTTCTCCGCCTTGGCTGCCGCAAGCTTGATGAATCTTTTGAAAAAGCAAAGAGATGCCTTTGGTTTGAGTTTGTTTGATGAGACTGTTAATATTCACACCAGAGCCAAGTCAAGCACTTCTCACTATCGCCTTTTACTGACTTATCTCGATAAGCTAATCAACAATCCAGAGCGAAATAAAAATACTTCTGCCGCTCAGGCTCTACACCAAATTGCTGATAGTATTCACAAACGTTCAATGGTTATTATTTTCAGCGATATGTTTGAGGCAGGAAAAGATCCGGAACAATTGTTTTCAGCACTCCAACACCTCAAACACAATAAGCACGAAGTCGTTCTCTTTCATGTCGTCGACAAATCTAAAGAGTTGGATTTTGAATTTGAAAATCGTCCCTATATTTTTATCGATATGGAAACAGGAGAAGAAGTGCGCCTACAATCCAATCAGGTAAAAGAACAATACATCAAGCAGATGGCTAAATTTACGGATGCCCTAAAAGTCAAATGCCTCCAATATAAAATCGATTTTATCGAAGCTGATATCCACGCAGGATTCAAGCCTATCTTACAGTCTTATTTGGTAAAACGAAGCAAGATGCGCGGTTAATCCATCATTTAGCTTGATCCCGCAAGTTTAAGCAGCAAGTCGCTTATCCAAAGTCCATTTTGAAACTCTAATTCAAAATGGACTTTTTCTATTGATTTGAGCCCGTTTTTTACTTTCTCCCCTATTTTTTCTTATTTTTCCCTCGATAAGTAATTTGACGGAAACAAATACATCAATTTTGGGAATTTTATACGTTTTCCCTTTCTCGAATTCCTAGTTATTCCTTTAGAAATTTACCTTAACCAGAATTGATGAATTTCTTTTTCCGTTCCTAAACAAACTCAGTTATGGCCAGAAGAAAAAAAGTAAATCTATCCAAGATATCGACTCTGCCTCCCAAAGGAGCCAACCGCAAAAAAATTGAAAAAGAAACCAAAGCCATTGTCAAGGAAATTGGGGAGCTGCAAGAATTGCTTTATGCCAATCGCAAGCAAAGTATCCTTGTCGTTTTCCAAGGAATGGATTCTAGTGGCAAGGATGGATCTACTGCCAAAGTTTTTAAAGAATGTAGTCCTTCTGGTGTGCACGCCTATGCTTTTAAAAAACCAACAGATGAAGAATTTGCACATGATTTTCTCTGGCGCGTTCACAAGCAAGCCCCTGAAAAAGGAATGATCAAAATCTTCAATCGATCGCATTATGAGGACATCCTAATTCAAAGAGTACATGGTTGGATTGATGAAGAAAGAGTCAACAAGAGAATTGATTCGATCAACGCTTTTGAAGAATTGTTGGAATACGACAATGGTACCAAAGTACTTAAATTTTACATGCACCTTTCCCAAGAAAGACAAGCGGAAAAACTACAAGAAAGACTCGACGAACCGGATAAGCTCTGGAAACACAATGCGAATGATTGGGAAGAGGCCAAACTTTGGGACGAATATCGAACTTGCTACGAGGATGCCATCAATCGTTCTAGTATTCCTTGGCACATCATTCCAGTAGACAGTCGTTGGTATCGAAATTATGCCATCGCTAAGGTCGTCTTGGAAACCTTACAAAGTTTTAATTTAGAATGGCCAAGTCTAAAAGAGGATTAAGGCCTTGGGAACTTTGTTTTCCTTTTTTTACTTAAGTAAGTAACCTTGAAAAACTTGCCTGTCTTTGCAGGCGAGTTTTTCAAAAGAGGACTATATTTTTTTTAAACAGCACTAAGAGAAAACTAAGTTCAATAAATCACAGCATCAAATCTTTTTATGGATAAAGTACGAATAGATAAATGGTTATGGAGTGTCCGGATTTTCAAATCCAGAACCATCTCCAGTGAGGCTTGTAAATCCAATAAGGTAAAGATCAACGAAGTTTCCATCAAACCTTCTACTTCTGTAGAGGTAGGGAATTTGGTTGAAGTTCGAAAGAATGGATTTATCTTTAATTATAAAGTGCTCAAATTGATAGAGAAAAGGGTTTCGGCTACCTTGGCCCAGCCTTGCTATGAAGACCTGACTCCGGAGGAGGAATTGAACAAATACAAAGCTTGGTATGTCGGAAAAGCCCAATCAGAAAAAAGAGAAAAAGGGGCTGGCAGACCAACCAAACGAGAGCGAAGGGATATTGATAAATATAAGGACTGGGAATAATGGTAAAATACTTTTGTCAGATCTCTTATCTATTAATTAATAGCCTAAAAATAAAATCCATGCGTTTTTCCTCTTTTACTATTTCTGTGCTGTTCTTATTTTTAATCCTCCACACTCCTCTTTCTGGACAAGAACTTCTTACAATCGACCGGATTTACCAATCCAATGAATTTCAACAAGAATACGAACAAAAGATTCAATGGATTGAAAATGGTGCCGCCTATGTAACCATAGAAAAATCGAATGGCCCCGAAGCAAGTGATGAACTTGTTCGCTATTCCTCCAGTGATCAGATGAGAAGTCTTTTGGTAGCGTCCAAGGATCTGCAAGTAAATGGAAAGTCTATCTCCATTGAAAGTTTTAGTTTTTCACCGGATGGTTCTAAGGTTTTGATTTTTAATAATTCTAGTCGCGTATGGCGTTCTTTTACCAAAGGGGATTATTGGGTTTATGATTTAAAAAGCAAGCGATTAAAATCATTGGGAAATAGTTTTCCACTCTCCTCTTTGATGTTTGCCAAGTTCTCCGCAGATAATCGCTATGTCGCTTATGTCCAGGAGTTTAATCTCTATCGAGAAGATTTTGTCAGTGGGAAAATCGAGCAACTAACTTTTGATGGTGGTGCTGGAATTATCAATGGTACCTTTGATTGGGCCTATGAAGAAGAATTTGGAAAAAGAGATGGTTTTTCCTGGAGTCCTGATGCCCGTAAAATTGTTTTTTGGCAGATTGATGCGACAAAGGTGGGGACACATTTTATGATCAATAATATTGATTCCGTTTATGCAAAACCCATTCCGCTTCAATACCCCAAAGTAGGTCAAGATCCTTCCGGAGCAAAAATCGGATTGATTGATCTAAAGACAAAAGAAATCAATTGGATTCCTATTCAAGGCGATCCAATACAAAACTACCTTCCCGGCGTTCAATGGGTACACGACGATTTGCTTTTGATCCAACAAATGAATCGAAAACAAAACCAACTCTTGGTTTGGGCTTTTCAGCCTTCTACCCAAAAACTGCGTCAGGTATATTCTGAAAAAGAAGAAACCTGGATAGAACTCTCCTACCCTGATTTGTCGGCGAGTGGATGGAATAATAATGACCTTCCGATAACGCAAGAAAATCGTTCCTTCCTTAGAATGGCGGAAACAAAAGATTGGCGACGCGTATTCCAAATAGATATCGCCAGCGGAAATAAAACACTGCTCACTCCTGGTGATTATGATGTCGCTTCTTTGTCTAAGGCTGTTGGAAACCATCTTTACTTTATGGCCTCGCCTCAGGAAAGTACGCAACGATATTTGTATCACACTTCTATAAATGCCAGCGAGAAACCGAAGCGAATTACTCCTGCCAATTTTGAGGGGGTTAATGGCTATAATATTTCTCCCAATGGTGCCTTTGCCATACATGTACATGAAAGTACACAGGCGGTAAGAACGGTAAGATTAATTTCTCTGCCCGATCATAAGTTAATAAAAACACTGGTAGACAATCAGTCTTATGAAAAAAAACTGACTGCATTGGCTTTACCGAAAGTAGAATTTCAAAAGCTTAGTATTGCTGAAAATATCGAAATCGATGTACGGATGATTTTCCCTCCTGCTTTTGATAAAAGCAAAAAGTATCCGGTCTTGTTTCATGTGTATGGAGAACCTTGGGGACAAGTAGCGATCGACAAACAAATTGGACTTTGGAATATCCTGATGGCTCAGAAAGGCTATGTTATTATTGACATGGATAATCGCGGGACGCCTTGCTTAAAAGGAAGTGCCTGGCGGAAGAGCATTTACAAAAAAGTAGGAATTCTCAATACAGATGATCAGGCAATGGCCGCAAAAGCGATTCTTAAGTTGGATTATTTAGATGCGGATCGAACGGCGGTCTGGGGTTGGAGCGGCGGTGGTTCCATGACTTTAAACTTGCTGTTTAGATATCCTGAAATATATAAAACCGGGGTGGCGATAGCCGCAGTATCCGACCAATTGATTTATGACAACATCTATCAGGAGCGCTATATGGGACTTCCTCAGGAAGATGTACAAGCTTTTATCAATGGATCTCCAGTGACTCATGCAAAAAACCTAGAAGGCAATCTCCTACTGATTCATGGAACGGGAGATGATAATGTGCATTATCAAAGTGCAGAGATACTTATTGATGAGTTAATCAAAGAAAACAAACAGTTTGAAATGATGGCCTACCCCAATCGTTCTCACGGGATTTATGAGCGAGAAAATACCAGACGACACCTATATACTTTGATTAGTAATTTTATTTTTAGAAATACTCCGGTAAATAAATAGACCACCAAACATTACGTCTACATTTTAGCATTTATGTTTCTTCCTCCATAAATGCTTCTCTCCCAATTTCTTATACATAGAATGACGGCTCCCTTTTCGAGCCCTGCCTAATTAAAATTCGTAGGATTTAATGTTCCCTTCTTAAATAACTTGTATTTTAATTTATTCTCGTTCAATTATTTTACCATTTAAGTTTCTGCAAAGTGTGACCTTAACGTTTTCTTAAGGTCTAAAGAGCATAATTTCTACTTTTTAATATTTCTTATTTCATCTGATGCGCTTAAGTTGCAAAGCTTAGGGGGTTCTTTGTATTTGATGAATCAATGTCTTTTACGCAAAACAATTATTTAACTTAAAATCAATTAAAATTAATTAAACATGGATTTTCTAACTGGAAAAATGGGACTACTTATTGATTTGCTAATTAGCTGGGCACCAAAATTAGTCGGTGCTATTTTAGTTTTACTTATTGGTCTTTGGATCATTGGTCGAATTATGAAATTTGTTTCTGCGGGTTTAACCAGATCTGGCTTAGACAAGGATGTTGTTCCTTTTTTAAGCTCAATTATTGCTGTTCTCTTAAAGGTAATGTTGATTTTTACTGTTGCAGGTATCGTAGGAATCGAAACGACTTCTTTTATTGCTTTATTAGGTATGGCTGGTTTGGCTATTGGTATGGCATTACAGGGAACCTTAAGTCATTTTGCTTCTGGTGTAATGGTAATGATTTTCAAGCCTTATAAAGTTGGTGATTTAGTAGATATTCAAGGAGTTGTTGGAACCGTTGAAGAAGTTCAAATCTTCAATACGATCATTAGAAATCTGGATAATAAAAAGACCATCATGCCAAATGGTATCGCTACTAGCGGTATTATGACCAATTTGTCTTCTCATGAATATTTGCGAGTAGATTTGAATATCGCAATGCCTTATGAAGCAGATTTTGATGAAGTACAAAGCTTAGTTAAGACTGCTATCAATAATACTCCTGGAGTAATGAGCGACCCTGCTCCTGTAGTAGAAATCGAAAAATTTGATGCTAACAATATCCTCTTAGCGGTTAGACCTTATGCTAAGACCGAGGATTATTGGGATGTATATTTTGGCACTTACAAAAACGTAAAGGCTGCCCTTGGAAAATCTGGTGTTCGCGTTGCATATCCACGTACGGATGTTCAAATTACAGAACGAGCAAGATAACCCATTCAAATATGGTAAGTGCCATAC
>CALLVY010000269.1 GCA_938015925.1 uncultured Saprospiraceae bacterium | reverse complement strand
AATGACCACTCATTTTGGTTCCTGTTCTTACCTTAACCTAGAAATTGACCAACGACTAAAAGATGCAGCCATCGAAGCCATCAATGAATATGGCATCCAATTTTCTTGTTCCAGAGCCTACCTTTCTATTCCGCTCTACTCGGAACTAGAAGGCTTATTGGGCCAAATCTTTGATGCACCTACGGTAATCACACCAACGTCTACTTTAGGACACCTAGCCAACATTCCAATCCTTGTAACTTCAAAAGATGCAGTGGTTCTTGACCACCAAGTACACAATAGTGTGCAAAATGCTACAAAAATTGCCAAGGCCAATGGTGCCCACGTTGAGATGGTCCGCCACAATAATCTAGAGTACCTGGAAAAGCGAATTATCAAACTCAAAGAGCAGTACAAAAAAATCTGGTATATGGCCGATGGTATTTACTCCATGTATGGAGATGCTTGCCCCATCAAAGATTTGTATCGTTTGTTAGAGAAACACGAGGAGCTACATCTTTATATTGATGATGCTCATGGTATGAGTTGGGCCGGAGAAAATGGCAAAGGTTATATCCTTGATCAGGTAGATCTACATCCGCGCATGGTCCTTGTCACTTCCTTTTGTAAAGGTTATGGCGCTAGTGGTGGTGCGACGATTTTCCCCAATCAGGAAATGGCGACTCGCGTGAGAAATTGTGGAAGTACTCACATCTTCTCCAGTCCGCTACAACCTGCTATTCTTGCCTCAGCTATCGCGAGTGCAAAGATTCATTTGAGTCCTGAGATCAAAGGCTTTCAAGATCAATTAAAAAAGAACATCTTGTTTTTTCAGCGCAGAGCCAAGCAATTGAATTTACCTTTGGTAGACAACACGCTAACACCAATCCAATATATCGGAGCTGGACAACCAGAGATGGCTTTGAAGCTTTGTAAGCGACTTTTGGATAGCGGGTTCTACACTTGTGTCGCAGGTTATCCGAGTGTACCTTATAATAATTGTGGCGTTCGCATCACGATCAATCGCCTGCATACCCGACAACAAATTCAAGGACTCTTATCGACCATGTCTTCTTTGATGGATGAGGTTTTGGAAGAACATGATTATACCCGGATGGATATTTTAAAAGCTTTTAAACGGAAAGGCAGTAGTCCTTCTCGACCTAAGGTTTCTTAGAATAGTTAGCATTTTTAAAATCAAAAAGCCCTGTTGGAAATTCCGGCAGGGCTTTTTAATTTTCATCCAGGATGATTAGAGTTCATTCTAAATAATTTACATTTCTTTTAAACGTTTTCGCAAGGCAAATAATTCATCACGGTATTGAGCGGCAGTAATAAAATCTAAATCCTTGGCCGCAGCTTTCATTTTCTTCTCGGTGTCTTTTACCATCTTTTCCATTTGATCGCGATTGAGATAATTCAAAAGCGGATCCGCAGCCATACTCGGTGCATCTGGCTCTACATAAGCCTGGCCTTTTCCACGTACATCGAGGATGGAACTTTGGCTCATGATTTCTTCTCTTGATTTGGTGACGGTACGAGGAGTGATGTTGTGTTCTTCATTATAAGCCATCTGAATACTTCGCCGACGATTGGTTTCGTCTATCGTCTTTTGCATGGACTTGGTTACCTTGTCTGCATAGAAAATGACCATGCCATTTACGTTACGGGCAGCACGTCCTGCGGTCTGTGTGAGGGAGCGCGCATTTCGAAGAAAACCTTCTTTATCCGCATCGAGGATGGCGACCAAAGATACCTCTGGCAAATCCAAGCCCTCTCTTAAAAGGTTGACCCCGATGAGTACATCGAACACACCGAGTCTTAAATCCCGTAAAATTTCTACCCGTTCCATCGTATCTATTTCGGAGTGGATATAGCGAGATTTTACATCGAGTTTGATCATGTATTTATTCAACTCTTCTGCCATTCTTTTGGTCAGTGTGGTTACCAATACCCGTTCTCCCACTTTTACGCGTTCGCTCACTTCCTCCAATAAATCATCAATTTGATTTAGACTTGCTCGAACTTCAATCGGAGGATCTAAAAGTCCAGTCGGCCGAATGATTTGTTCGACGATCACTCCACCTGTTTCTTCCAATTCATAATCAGAAGGCGTTGCACTGACGTAAACAATCTGATTGGTAATACTTTCGAATTCATTAAAATTGAGCGGACGATTATCCATAGCGGAAGGTAGTCGGAATCCATAATTGACCAAATTGAGTTTTCGAGCTCGGTCTCCGCCCCACATCCCGCGAACTTGTGGAATCGTCACATGACTTTCATCAATAATCATCAGAAAATCATCTGGAAAATAATCTAATAAGCAGAACGGGCGAGTGCCTGGCTTACGGTTATCAAAGAAGCGCGAATAATTTTCAACGCCATTGCAATAGCCCAATTCTTTGATCATTTCTAGATCAAAAGAAGTTCGTTCCTTGATCCGTTTGGACTCTAATAATTTTCCTTCTCTCTCAAAATATTTTTCTTGTGCGTAAGCTTCATCCTGGATTTCCCGAACGATTTCGTTCATGCGATCCCGCGGAGCGATATAGAGGTTGGCTGGAAAAATAGCCGCATGATCCATGGAACTAATTCGCTTTCCCGATTCTACTTCGATTCGGTCGATGGCTTCAATTTCATCTCCATCAAAAAGAATGCGTAAGCCATCATCACTATAAGGTAGGTTGATACTTACCGCCTCTCCGCGAACTCTAAAAGTAGCTCTGCTAAATTCTACTTCTGTCCTCGAATACAAACTATTATTCAACTCGTATAAAAAGGAACGTTGAGAAATTACTTGTCCTTTTTGAATACGAATTACTCCTTTTTTAAAATCTTCTGGATTTCCCATCCCATAGATACAGGACACCGATGCGACGATCAATACATCGCGTCGCCCAGACAAAAGGGCCGAGGTAGCTCGCAAGCGCAATTTATCCACTTCTTCATTGATCAATAAATCTTTTTCAATAAAAGTATCGGAAGAAACGATAAAAGCTTCGGGTTGATAATAATCGTAGTAGGAGACAAAATATTCTACAGAATTATTGGGAAAGAATTCGCAGAATTCTCCGTAGAGTTGAGCCGTCAGTGTTTTATTATGCGTCAGAACTAGCGTAGGTCGATTGAGTTCTTTGATGACATTAGCCATCGTAAAGGTTTTCCCTGAACCCGTTACACCAAGCAGACATTGCGCCTTTTCGTTGTTTCTGACACCTTCTAATAACTGGCGAATCGCTTGGGGTTGATCGCCGGTAGGGACGAAAGGGGATTGGAGATCGAATTTCATAGGTATCTTTTTATCGGGCGTTATTGTAAAGCCCTGCTGTCGAAGCCTGAAATTAAAGAAAGTAATTTTCTTAGCGAAATGATTTTGGAGATAATGAGGATGTTTAATTAATCCGCCGCTATTTTCTAATTACTTTCTACAAAGAACATTTCCACGGGGCCCACATTTTTGGCTTCAATTCTTCCGCGAGGGGTACAATTAAATTTATACCGCACTTGATTAAAGGTTGCTTCAGAAATATTGACTTTTCCGATCTCGCAATTGGCTTCCATTCTGGCAGCGATATTAACGGTATTGCCCCAAATATCGTAGGCAAATTTTTTGACTCCTACCACTCCTGCAACGACTGGCCCGGTATGTAATCCAATCCTTGCTTCAAAGTAAGGCAAACTTTTACTCGCCCGTTCTGCTTTGTAATCTTCTAAAAACTCTTGCATTTCTAATGCGGCCTGAACGATATTCGTTGGTGGTGTTTTACCACTGGCCAGACCACTCGCGCACATATAAGCATCGCCAATGGTTTTTATTTTTTCAATGTCTTTGTATAGGGAAATGATATTGTCGAAACCTTTAAAACAGTGATCCAATTCTTGTACCAACATCTCCGGACTCATTTTATCAGCGATCTGAGTAAAGTTTTTAAAATCGGTAAACAAGACCGTCGCATCTTCAAATTTTTTCGCACTGGCTTTTCCATTGGCTTTCAATTCTTCAGCGATGGATGCGGGGAGAATATTGAGCAATAATTCTTCGGAGCGTTCTTGCTCTTCTTCGATAGCCTTCCTCGCCTTACGGCTCGCCCGAAAACGACCATAAGAGAGCAGCGCCAAGAGGATCACAAAACCAGAAATAATCGACAATAACAAGAGTAAATTTTTATTCCGCGATTGTTGCATCTCTGCTTTCATCAAAAGGTTTTCTTTTTCCAATGCTTCTCTACTCAGCTTTTTTACTTCTCGCTCTTTCTGCTTGACCATTTCCTGTGCCTCTTCTTTCTCTCCAGAGATAACTTCTATGGCTTCCTCTTTTTCCGTGATTTGCTCTTCCACCAATTCTTTCTCTTTGATCAAAACTTCCTGCTTCTCTGTCAACTCTTTTTTATCCGTACTCAATTGATCTCTTTGCGACTCTAGCCCAGCAATTTCCTTGGTCAATCTTTTCTTATCCCGCTCCAAGGATTCTTTTGCTTTTTTCAATTGAATTTTTTGGGTCTCGTATTGCTGCTCTAGTTCACTGATACTTGTTCCTTTTTTGCTAAAATAATCGAAGGCTTCCTGATTGATTTCATAAGCGCGTCGATAATTTCTCTCTTTGGTCGCGACGGAACTTCGGAGCGTTACACTCTTGATGATCAAGTCAGAATCATTGGCTTGCATCGCGTAGTTTTGAGCAGTCTTTGACCAGACTTCTACGTTTTTGGTTTTCCGTAATTTTTTATACGCCTCCGCAATGAATAATGCGGATTGGCCAGCCATTCCTTTATTTCCTTTGTCGACGGCAATGTCGTGGGCTTTGCGGGCATACTCTTGCGCTTTTTTGGCGTCCTTCCCCATTTTCACTTTACCCAACTGGTAATAAATATTCATTTTGGTATTTCCGTCCGTTGCGGTTTTGAGTTGCTCCAGTAATTCCTTTTCGGAAGTCTGTGCCATTAACAAGATGGGGGCAATGAGCAAAAGAAGAAAACTAAACCAACGTACCATGTATATGTGATTGTATTTTTGAGAAGTAGCGGCTAAAATACAAACTCACACACGAATTACGATAAATTTTAATGAGTGATTTAAAATTAGATCTCCTTTTGGCAGGGAGCAAACGTATTTTACAAGAAAAATGGCAAGGCGACTGGATGTCGCCTTGCCATCAAGTGCTTGGACAAGGTTGATTTAAAGTAAATTTTAAAAACCAAACCAGCGTCCGCCGGGGGTTTCATATTCTTTGATGGGCTTAGAGACATCGTATATCATAAGGTCCAAACATCCACATCTTCCTTGACAAAAATAATTCAATGAATTATCGTGTACGGTCACCTTAATCTCGCAATCATCAGCACCACCACCTGATTCTCCACAGAAACAATACATCATTCCGCCAGGAACCTTTTGCATATCAAATCCTTCTATTGGGATTGGAGTATTTTTTTTCTTTATCACTACCTGTTTCGTTTTTTCTAGATAGACAATTTCATAACCTTTATTAGGGCGCATAATGCCCTGTCTGTCCATTTTAAAAGATTGAAATGACAATTTCCCTATGTATTCTTTCACCAACTCAGGGGTCATTTTTATCGCGGTGATTTCTTTGATCGGCTGGCTTTTCTGTGCAAAAGATGGAAAAGAGCCCAGCAAGAAAAGAAGGCAAAATAAATATTGGATTTTTTTCATGATTTGTTTTTTTTTAGAATTTAGTTGAAGATGGAAATGTGCTTAAAAATTAAACCAGCGTCCTCCAGGAGTTTCATACTCCGCAGGTGGTTTGTTCATTTCAAAAATCACCCCTATAAAACACCTGCAGCTACCGCCACATTTATAAGAAACACCAGGTTCTCTCGATCTAGAAAATTTACAAGTATCGTTTTGTTCATTACACATACAACCTATTATTGTTCCATCCAACAATTCTATATCCTCATATCCTTTTATCTGAAGGAAGGTGGAATAGGTCTCTTTTTCCGGAATGATAATGAGTACCTGTTTTTCAGAATCGTATAGCATTTTAAAACCTTCTGTTGGTCGTAATATGCCTTTTTTGTTTAGCGAATAAGCACCATATTCCATTCCTTTCCACAATGCTTTTAGGGAAGAAGAATTTACCTTGATGGCGGTCAACACTTTTGGACTCGCAGCTTTTTGGGCTTGTCCTGACACATGGAATAACAAAAAGAAAAAAGGAATTAATAAGAAAAGATTTTTTTTCATGTCTTTGATTTTGAGGGTTGATAGAATTTTAATCAAAGATAGGGGCATAAGCAATAGTAGACATCACCTAAAAAGGTGATATTGAAAAAGTAGTGTTAGTCGATGAATATTAAAAAACATTCATCGACTAAGTATTAATTCAATTTTAAGCAGGATAGATTTAGAAGACCTAATACTCCACCAAAACCAATCGGAGTCGATTGCGTTTTTCGCTGGGTACGATCATTTCGTTGGCACCAATCTGGAGGGCTTCGCGAAAGCGAAGACGGATGTTTTGTGACTCGGTACTCATGACGGAGTTGCGATCAAATTCGCCATTGCCATGTAAGACATATTCGCTGACGGTATTTTCACTGCGAATTTCATCATTGAAAATAAGTCGAATAGCAGAAGGCGTTTTAAGGAGAAAGTAAGAAGAAAAAATGCCACCGTCGTCTTGAGAAAATTGACGCTTGTGCATCACCGTTTTCCAATGCACGGTTCCATCGGGATGAACTGAATAAACAAAGAGATCGTCATTGTAGTAATCTACCGAAAAGCGTCCAGCTTCTCGTCCACCAAAGGCACGGTCTGTTCCGGCACTGCGTCTTTCCAATTGGTGATTGCGTTCTACGATAAATAATAATCCACCATCTCTACGCAAGACAATGTCTTGGATATCACATTCTGAAATTCCTTTTTCTTCATCGACTCCATTCCCCGATATATTGGCCAAAAAAGATTCTTCAAATTCTTCATAGCGAATAAATCGCTCCTCCGGAGCATCTACAGAAACACTCAAAAAGAAAAAACCATTTGCTCGGCCTCTGTTTTTAATCGAATACAATCCTGCGGCTTTGAGTTTTTTATTGAGGTTGTCGTAGGAAAACAAAACGTCATAATTTTGATACTCTGCCACAGGAACAATGGACCTAAGCAAAGTCCCATCTGCATAGACCGAATAGATTTCAAAGCGATGGTCTTCCATTTTGACCCGCCGATTATCTTTTTCTAAAATAAAATAAAAATTTCCATCATTATCGACCAAAAAATCTTGGTAATCATGAGGCTCTGAAAGGTTCTCTGGTTTAAATTTTTTGCTCCAGAGTAATTCCATATTTCTTAGATCAAAGGAGTGGGCGACTACATCTGTTTGTTTTTCGAAAGTATAGAGTAGTAATTTGCTTTTATTTTCCGAAAGCACTACTCGGTATTTTGGCGCATACCAATTGGCTCCCAGATCGACAATTTCGACCGAATCTTTGAGCTTGGCGGCAGCATCATATTTATGCGCACGTAAGGCGAGTCGTCCTTTTTTTCGATGTTGAAAAACAACGGTAAAATCATCTCTCCCTGGGATCACTTCTATCACTACCGGATTCTTTTTAAGCAATTCGATATCCTTAGACCAGATGTTCCGCAATTTGTGATCAAAAGCCTGGATTTCATTTTCATTGCCTCGAAATCGAAAAAGCAATACTTTATTTTTCATCTTTCCAAGCAAAGCATAACCATCGTCATTCCGCAAAGAAACATCTTCGGAGACGGTTACTTTCTGACTAAAAGCGGTACAAAAAGCCAGCATTATAAAAAACGAAAGTAGGGAAAACTTCTTCATAGACCATTGTTTTTTATTTCTCTGATTTGGTTTAAGGAATCATCTTTTATCCATAATACTGTTCAAATCTATCCGTTCCTCTTCTACTACTAATGTTTCAACGATTTTACTAAGCATTTGTTGAACTTCCGTTTTACTTTCTCCTTCCATTAGCAAACTTCGTAAATTCAGAACTTGTTTATTGCAAATAACAGACAGATAATGTTCTTCCATCATCTTCTTCGCACCTTCTCTTTGTTTGAATGTAGAAGGAACCGGAAAACTCCAATACAGGTATTCTTTCCCATCTGCTTTTTTACTGAGCGAAGAAAGCACTTCTAATTCTACGCCATATTTTTCTTTGTGAATTTCGTATTCGTTTTTTCGAAAATTCTCCAATAGAGCTGACTCTGATTCCATGGTATTTCCATCTTCTATAAAATTACTTAGGGGATAATTAAAAACCTGTAAGAGTTTGCCATCGACAGAATAGGAACTCACTCCATTGGTCCAACGTGGAGAAACACTAGACCCGTTTATCTCAATGGAAAAAAAGCTTTCTTTTTCATTGACAACCTGCAAATATCCTTTGCCCAAATAAATATTTCCACTGCGATAATTATACTCTTTTACCAAAGTTCCCTTTTCAAAAATTTTCTCTCCTTCTAACAAACCAGACTTTGACCAGGTACTTTCTTTTCCATCTTCCACACCTTGGGTATAAAGACCTTCGGAGTGTTTTTGCCCATTGGCATACCAGCGGGTTACTTTGCCTTCTTTCTTTCCTTCTTTGTATTCACTCTCCAATTTTAATTGGCCGGTTTCGTACCAATTTTTTACGGGGCCTTCCGCTTTTCCATTGAGGTAAGTTACCTGCTGGTCTAATTGTCCACCAGAATACCACCACAGATGTTCGCCTTCTTCTTTGCCATTGCGAAAAGAACCTTCCGATTTTTTATTGCTGTTTTTATACCACTCGACACAAACACCATCAGGCTGGCCATTGACGTAAGGAATCTCTAATGATTTTTGGCCATTGGCAAACCATTGGGTTTCCATGCCGGTTTGAACGCCCATTTCATAATTTGCTTCAAAAGTCTTTTGACCATTGACCGCCCATTCTCTTACGGAGCCGTGGATTTTGCCAGCTTTGATTGGCACTTGCATTTTTTTGCGACCATCGGCAAAATCCTCTATGCCTGTTCCGGTATAAGGATCAATGGTGTTGGGTTGGAAAAAAAGTCCGTGATTGACATCTAATTCGTAGAAAGGAATTTTCTTTTTCTGCTGGGCAGAAAGGGAATTAAAAGCGGAAAAAGCGAAAATGACGAGGAAAGAAAAGTTTAGGTAAATACGCATGTATATCGGAATCCAGGTTTTGTTTTGAAAAATAGACCGTAAATAAGTCCTTTGTCGCCCGAAAATAGAATTATTATTCTAGAGAGTCAAGCATGAAAATTACACAAAGCTAATTCCTTAACGATTAAGTCTTGCGTTTCATTTCTTACAAGGCCAAAACTTTATTTACCGAGCTCTTTTATTTTTCAAGAAACCATGATATGCCTAGGCCTTACGACGGTTAAACAGAAGATTTTTGAGAAAAAATTCCTCCAAATGCAACAATGTTGCATTTATATACTATCTTTGAATTATTATTAACCCAATATTTTTGAAAAATGAAACCCAAAGCACTCATTCTAAGCCTGTTCCTACTTCCACTAATCTGGACTTCTTGTAAAAAAGACGATCCGGTTATTGTCGAAGAAGAAGAATTGATCACAACACTGGTTTATTCCTTAACTCCAGATGGTGGAGGCGAGACAACGACCTTCCGTTTCCAGGATTTAGATGGAGAAGGAGTTGGCCTACCGGTAGTCACTGTAGGAGACCTTAAAGCAAACACCACTTATGAAGGATCCATAAGTCTTTCGAATGAACTAGAGTCCCCTGCAGAAGACATTACCCCAGAAGTCCAGGAAGAAAGCCTAGACCATCAATTCTTTTTTACAAGCTCCGTTCCCGGATTAAGCATTAGTTATAATGATAAAGACACCAATGATAATCCCTTAGGCTTGAAAACACTGCTCAGTACGGGTGATGCGGGACAAGGAACGATCAGCATCATTCTAAAACATCTGCCTAAAAAAACAGCAGCGGGAGTCGCTGATGGAGACATTACCAATGCTGGTGGAGAATCCGATATTGAAGTTAGTTTTGATATTAATGTTGAATAAAAAAAATTAGTAGATAGATTATGTTTAGCAGACTATCCGCTATTGCACATTAAAAAATCTAAATTATTGATTTCAAATTAATTACCATTCCCCAAAATAAAGGTAATTTTAATCCATTGATAAGCAATACTTTTGTGTTAACTTACTGTACGATATGCGGATAGTCCTTTTATTTTTTTTCTTAT
>CALLVY010000268.1 GCA_938015925.1 uncultured Saprospiraceae bacterium | reverse complement strand
TATCTGAGTTTATTTTTTTATTAATCGAGGCGAATGGTTCCCGATCCTAGCCGTAGCTAGGTGAGGAGGTTCTTCAACGAAGAGTAATAGAAAAAGAAGCCAGAGAGAATACTATAGTTTATTTTGAACACCTGCTTAATACGACATTGTCAATAGGACGGAAAAGTGCGGGGTCGTACCTTTTTCTTACAGTCAAAAAACAATAGTAATTCCCGGAAACCGAAAGCCCACGAATTACTAAAACTACACAAAAAAAATGAACAGTAAAGAGCTAATTAACGCACTACGAAAAGGAGAAATCTCGATAGAGAGTTATAAAGAACTGCTCGCCAATAAAAGCAAGGAGCCTTCTATTGTCAAGAAAAAAACAAATCCAATGGATGCCTTGAACGAACGTTCAAAATCCTTTGCAACAACGGAATGCATCCATGATCTTTTTGAAGCAATCGCGACCCAATATCCACAGAGCATTGCGGTGAGTCATCAGGAAGAAAGTATCTCCTATGCCGACTTGCAAAAGAAAAGTAGTGCCGTAGCGCAAAGCATTCAAAAACGAGGAATTGTTCCTGGTGATATCATTGGCATCTACATGGATCGCTCTATCGAAACGATCATCGCCATTCTTGGCATTCTAAAAGCAGGAGCGGCATTTCTTCCACTGGACGTCAACTATCCCGACGCAAGAATTTCCTACATCATTCAAAACAGCAAGTTAAAAATTGTTTTAACCAAAACCGTCTTTCAGGAAAAACTGACCAACTTAGAAGAAGCGACTAAAATCGAAGCCATCTTAGTGATAGAAAAAATAGCAACGGAAGAATTGGTAGCCCTGAAAAAAGAAGTGACTTCGAAAGATTTGGCCTATATCATTTATACTTCCGGAACTACCGGTTTCCCCAAAGGAGTCATGCTACAGCATGACAGTTTTGTATCCATGATTACGGATCAGATCAAACGTTTTCTAGGTGGCCCACAAGAAGTCTATGCGCAATTTGCTTCTATCTCCTTTGATGCTTCTGTTTCAGAAATATTCTTAGCCTTACTCAGTGGTGGAACACTCGTCATTATTCCTGAGGCGATAAAAAAGAATGGTGCTTTATTATTGGATTATTTTATTGAAAAAGAAGTGAGCATCGCGACCTTACCTCCTACTCTGCTCGCCACCGTTCCCAAGATAAAGCAGTTGCCGCTCAAGACCTTAATAAGCGCTGGAGAAGCGGCCAGGATAGAAGACGTAAAACATTATTCCCAATACCTAACTTATATCAATGCCTATGGCCCAACGGAGAGTACCGTCTGTTCGTCAAGCCATACGGTAGATCCCAATATGGATGGAGAAGAAATTCCGATAGGCATTCCACTCAGCAATATTCAATTCCATATTTTAGATAGCAACTTACAACAAGTAGGGATCGGAGAACCTGGCGAACTTTATCTTTCCGGGATGGGATTGGCCAGAGGTTATTTGCATCAGCCGGAATTGACGCAAGAGCGTTTTGCGAGCATCAACGGAGTCCGAACTTATAAAACCGGCGATCGAGTGATCTGCAAAAGAGACGGCCATGTTTATTTTTTAGGGCGAACAGATCATCAAATCAAAATCAGAGGATTTCGAGTAGATCCACAAGAAATAGAAATTGTTTTACAAGAACACGAACAGATTAAAAGTGCCACCATTGTCGCTAAGAAAGTCAACCAAGACTTAAGTTTAATTGCCTACTATACCGCTACCGATAAAATTAAAAACCAAGCGCTCAAATCATTTTTAGAAAGTCGGGTTCCGTCTTATATGCTTCCGCATTTCTTTATTCCCTTAGTAGAAATGCCCTTAACGGTCAATGGAAAAATAGATCGCGAATTTTTACTCCACAAAGAACTTGCTCTAAATTTGGACAGTCAATATGTGGCGGCTCAAAATGAAACCGAAAAAGAATTGGTGGCCATTTGGGAAAATATTTTAGGAATTGATGAGGTCGGAGTGGAAGATAATTTCTTTGACCTAGGCGGGGATTCTATCAAAAACATTCAGCTCATCAATAAGGCTTCTGAACATGGACTAGATTTGAAAAATGTGGATCTTTTCAAATACCAAACCATTCAGGAACTTTCGCAAAACGTACAACTTTCTAAAAACAAAAAAGCGGAGGTCTCTGAAGTAGAATTAGAAGAAACACTAAGTCCAGCAGCAATAGACGCTTTTTTGGAAGAGAATAATCTGCTTGCGCAAAAGGAAAACATTGAAGCCGTTTTTGCTTTAACTTCCTTGCAATTAGGAATACTTTATGAGCACCTAAAAACAGCCAATACCGATTTATACTATCTACAATCCGTCATCACCATAGAAGAAAAAATCGACTACAAAGCTTTTGAAGAAACAATCAAAGAACTTCTCGCCAGATATGACGCACTAAGAACGGGTGTTTTTTATCAGAACATTGCGAATCCTCTACAGGTAACTTTTAAAAACTGTACCCCAACAATTGAAATCTTAGATTGGCGAGCGATTGAAAACAAAGCAGCAAAACTGCAAGAAACCATCGCCTCCAGAAGAAGACAAAATTTCGACTTAAGCAATCCCCCTTTACTGAGAATTTGTTTTATAGAATATGCGGACAACAAGGTAAAACTCTTGGTAGAATCTCATCATATTCTAATGGATGGTTGGTCTAATGGAATTCTACTAAAATACCTTTTCAACTCCTATTCCAAAAAAGTATATCAAACGACTTTCGATCCTGGCCCAGCTATTTTATATAGAGACTATGTTGCCCAGTTAAATCGCAACAAAAACAAAACAGCCGAAAAAACATTTTGGGAAGAACACTTAAAGGGCTTTGAGGAAATCACTCCTTTTCCTTTAGAAAATCTTGAAAATAAAACGCTGAAAAAAAATGCCGCATTAAGTAAAGAAACCAAATACTATGGAAACTTAAGCGATGCCGCTGACTTTATTTCTTTCTCACAATCTAAAAGAATCACCCCCAATACCATTACCCTTTCGGCCTTATTTATTCTACTAAAAAAACTAACGAACAAAGAGGATCTCTTAATTGGTGGAATCAGCTCTGGAAGATCCTTGCGCGGAATAGACACCAAAGATTCTGTCGGACTACATGTCAACACTACCCCCTTTCGCGTATCCCTAGAAGACAGTCAATCCATCGACGACTTCCTAAACAACATCCAAGAAATAAGCTTACAGCGATTGGAATTCGAACATACGTCGATGGCAGACATCTATTCTTTTAGCGAATACAAATCACAAGAAGGCTTGTTCCAAATCCTATATGGCTTTCAAAATTTCCCAAAATATCAAGTAGAAAATCAAACTACTAAAATCAATATCTCCAAGCTCGAAACGATCGAACAAGATCATTATCCACTAGGATTTGCGTTCTCCTTTAGCGATACGCTGGAAGTCATTGTAAATTACGACACCAATAGATATTCCGAAAAAACAATTGATACCTTAATTTATTATTTTAAAAACATCCTAACTTTCCTCTTAAAAAAAGAAGAAAACATCACCATTGCCAATCTTCCAATTCTAAAAGAAAAAGACCTCAAAACCATCGTCTACGATTGGAATGCCAATGTTGCTCCGGTACCGAATTATTGTATCCATGAGATGGTAGAAAAACAAGCATTGCAATACCCAAGTGCCATTGCGGTACAAGATCTTGCCACGCAGATTACTTATGAGGAATTGATTAGCAAAAGCAATCAATTAGCCAGCTATTTGCAAGCACAAAATATTAGTAAGGGAGACTCCGTAGCGGTTTTTCTGGAACGCTCCGTGGAGGTCATCCTTGCGATGCTAGGAATTATGAAAGCAGGTGCGGTGTATGTTCCTCTTGTAGCCTCTGCTCCTGAAAAAAGGCTGGCTTATATTTTGCAAGACGCCAAGGTCAAAGCGGTCATTACGCAAGAGCAGTTAAGAGAACGCATGGAACCTTTTAAGGAGAATCTCCAGCAAATAATCACGATGGATACGGATGCTATCAATAATTTTAAAAACACTCCCCTAGCTCCGGTAGCACCAACAGACATCGCCTATATCATCTATACCTCGGGCTCTACCGGAGTTCCCAAAGGTGTTCCGATTGCCCATCGCTCTTTTGTCAATATGATGGTGGATAAAGTTAAAAGATTTGACATTCAACAAGCCGATGTATTATCGCAAATTTTTTCCATCTCCTTTGATGCCTCTATCTCTGAAATGTTTTTGTCTTTATTCTCAGGGGCAAAATTGGTCATCATTCCTGAAGACATTAAAAAATCAGGTACCGATATCATCTCTTATTTAAACACCCATCAGATTACGGTAGGTACCCTTACGCCAGCCTATATTGCCATTTTAGACAAAGACCAAAAACTTCCCTTGCGCACTTTAATTTCGGGAGGAGAAAAATCAAGAACGGAAGATGTCGCCCACTACAGCAAGTACCTCAATTATATCAATGCCTATGGTCCTACAGAAGCCTCTATCTGTGCCTCTTCTTACCAGGTCAATGCGGATCACATCCCTCAAAACATCCCCATTGGAAAACCTTTGGTCAACACAAAATTATATGTCTTAGATCAACATAAAAATCCGCAAGCGATAGGTGTCCCTGGTGAATTATACATTGG
>CALLVY010000267.1 GCA_938015925.1 uncultured Saprospiraceae bacterium | reverse complement strand
GGTAAAAGTGGTTCCATTGTAATTGATGCCATAAGAAACGACAGGCCAACCATAATTCAATCCTTTCTCAATGATATTCACTTCATCGCCACCTCTGGGGCCATGTTCGTGTACCCAAATTTTACCATCTGCGGGATTAATACTGACCCCTTGTGGATTGCGATGGCCATAGGAATAGATGGAGGCCTGGGCATTGTCTTGCTCCACAAAAGGATTGTCTGTGGGAATTGTACCATCGGCATGGAGTCGATGTATTTTACCGCAATGACTTGCGAGGGATTGGGGATTCTCGTCCCTCTTTCCACGATCTCCTACGGAAAAATAGAGCTTTCCTTCTCGATCAAATTCTACTCTTGATCCAAAGTGGTATTTGGTATCGCCATAAGGCAAGGCTTCCAACAAGACTTCTAGGTTTTCCAGTCGATTTTCTTGCAACTTTGCGCGACAAACCGCTGTAGTGGATAAGGTTTTTCCTCCTTCTTTTTTAGATTTAGAATAAGTCAGATAAATCCATTTGTTTTGCTCAAAATCTGGATGCAATTTGACGTCCATCAAACCACCCTGGCCTTTGGTATGTACTGCTGGTATTCCTCCTATCTTTATTTTTTGTTGATCTTTTTTTACTCGGTACAAAATGCCTTCTTTCTCCGTTACTAATAAATCTCCACCTGGCAAAAAAGTCATTCCCCAGGGAATATCGCCATCGCGGTATACGGTGTCTAGCTGTAGATTAAAATTTTCGGTTTTAAACTGTCCGGGCTGATTTTCTTTTTCTACAAAATCATATTCTTCCACCTTTTCAATTCCCTGGAGCATATAATCCGTCAATTCCTGGATTTCTTCATCACTAAAGGTAGCTGAAAAAGCAGGCATCCCATCGGTCTCATAGCCCAATTTGATGGCTTTAAACAAACTTTCTTTGCTCTTCCCAAACTTCCATTTTCGATCCACAAAAGCCTCCATTTGTGCGCCATGACAGCCACTACAATAGGTTTTGTAATTCTGCTCGGGATCACTATTTAAGGATTCAGAAGCGAATTCTGTAGCGTTTAAAAAGAAAAGAGCAGCTAATATTGCCATAAAAACCAGCAATAGGAAAGTCGTTTTGGAAGAGGACATTGATGCTTATTTTTTTGTGAGATTAAAAGTAGGGATTTATTTGAAAGCGCGAGGCTTATTTCTGCTTTTTAAGAAAGATCGATTGCTTGCCGATTTGGAAATAAACTATTATTGTCGCTGCCAAAACATACAAACACAACATTTCTCGTTAATATTGAAGTCCAATCAAATCCTCCTTACGATGATGCTTCCTTTTCCCAAAAATACCTTCTCCTCTTGCTTGATCCTTTTATGCTGGATTTTCCCTTTCCTGCTTTTTGGACAGTACCAACTGCAAGGAACCATCAGCGATGCGGATACCAATACTCCCCTTCCCTATGCCAGCGTTTATTTGGCCAATACCAGCATTGGAGCAAGTTCGGATGGCGATGGTCACTTTTTGATAAAAGGGATTCCTGCGGGGGAACAGGTTTTGATTTTCTCTTATTTGGGGTATCAGGTATTTGCAAAAAAAATTCAAGTTAATGAACATTCAGCGAAGCGGAATTTAACGGTTCGGTTGCAGGTCTCGGCGCTCTCGCTTGCTACGGTAGAAGTCAGTGCCAGCAGTAGTAAAAAACGCAAGCGGTATTTGAAAAAATTTACCAAAGCTTTTTTGGGAGAAACATCGAATGCGAAAGCTTGTACAATTGTCAATCCTGCAGTTATTCAATTTTCAGAGAAAGAAGGAACAATCAAGGCCAGTGCCCAGGAATTGATTGAGGTAGAAAATCGTTCTCTGGGTTATCGTATGCGCTTTTATTTAGAAAGATTTGAATGGAAAGGCAAGGAAGTTAAATATGCAGGCAAACCACTGTTTGAAGCTTTAGAAGCAGTCGACGAAAAAGAACAAGCCCAATGGAAAAAACGTCGAAACAAAACCTACCTTGGATCTTCCAGACATTTTTTCAAAGCTTTGGTCAACGAGCAACTCGATCAAGAAGGTTTTAAAATTTTTCTAGCCCAACAAAAAAACGAAAGAGAGTTCCACAATATCCGAGCCACCAAAGCCAAAGCTATTTTAAAATCAGCACCTACTGGCACGGATAAAATATTGACCATCCCCTCCTTTCTAAAAGTAGTCTATGTGCATAAAAAACTTTCCCTTGCTACTTCGGATATGGGCAATAACTTGAAAGGCCTTGGACAAGCTGCGGAGAAAGACATGATCCAACAAACTCAGAATGATGTTGGATCGGCAAGTATCTTCCCCACTTCCTATTTGTTTTCTCGGAAAAACAGTTTAAAAATAAATCGGGAAGGACATATTGCTCAGGCAGAATATTTGTTGACTTATGGCTTTTGGGCCAAAGAAGGCGTTGCCGACTTACTACCTTTTGATTATCTACCTGCGGAAATGGAGACCAATACAGCTGCGTCTTTAGCGCCGCAGAAAAAAGGATTTTACTTAAGTGATTTACTTATTCCCTTGGAAGAAATAAAAGATGGAGGGCCAGCAAAAGATGCAATTCCGGCTATTGACCAAGCTACTTTTGTCAAGGCAGAGGAGGTCACTTTTTTAAAGGAAGAAGAATATATTTTGGGCGTTTATCACAATGGTATTGCCAAAGCTTATCCGATAAAAATACTGGATCGCCATGAGGTCGTCAATGATCATTTTGCTAGCGAAGCAGTGACGGTTACTTTTTGTCCTTTGTGTGCCAGTGGCCTTGCTTTTGAGGCGGGGAATGGATCAGGGGAACGAAGTTTTGGCGTCAGTGGCCTCTTGTACAATAGTGATGTCTTGCTCTATGATCGAGAAACGGAATCGCTTTGGTCGCAGATCAAAGGCCAGGCCATCAGCGGCCCCGCTTCTGG
>CALLVY010000266.1 GCA_938015925.1 uncultured Saprospiraceae bacterium | reverse complement strand
TTTAAAACTGGGATCCAATGTGTTTTTTCTGACCTTGATCGGTGCCTTAATTTTAGGTTTACTAGCCATTTGGTTTCTCACCAAAAACCTTCGCCGTCTGATTGAAACGGTTCGCCGTTTTAAAGAGGGTGATTACGAAGCACGTATTCCAGAAGAAGACAAGGGAGACTTGGCTGGCCTAGCTACTAATTTCAATGAAATGGCAGACACCATCGTCGCCAATATAGACGAACTCAAATCTGTGGAAACTCTAAGAAGGGAATTGATCGCCAATGTATCTCACGATCTGCGAACACCACTCGCCATCATGCAAGGTTATGTAGAAACCTTATTGATCAAAGAAGAGAGCATCCAACCAGAAGAACGTCGCCAATACCTCAATACGATTTTAGATAGTAGCGAAAAATTATCTGGACTCATCAAACAACTTTTCGAATATTCCAAACTAGAAGCCAAACAAATCCAACCCGAAAAAGAACCTTTCCACTTGTCTGATCTTGCACAAGATATTTTCCAAAAATATCAGATTCTCGCCAAAGAAAAAGGCATCAAAATGGACTTGAAAGCGCCCAATGGATTGCCAATGGTATTTGCAGATTTAGGTTTGGTAGAACGCGTCATCCAAAACCTAATGGACAATGCATTGAAGTTCACTCCGGCAGGAGGAAAGGTCAAAATTGAACTCGTGGGAAATCCCCAAGGAGTGGAAGTACAAATTGCAGATAATGGTCCTGGTATTCCAGAAGACAAGCAGGCTTTTATTTTTGAACGTTACCGTCAGGCCACGAATGAAAAAGAGAAAGGACAAGGCGTTGGATTAGGATTGGCAATTGTGCGGAAAATTTTGGAATTGCATAATGCGACGATACAGGTGCAGAGTAAGTTGAATGAAGGGACGGTCTTTATGTTTCAATTGCCGGCTTATTCTGAATAGGAGAATAGTAGAAACAATCCATATCGAATCGCCAATATCGAATATTGATTGGACGAACAATGCTAAGAAATCCTCACAAAATCGCGGTTTTCGGTCCTAAAATTATTCAACATTAGAGCTTGGATATTCAGACTTCAATTTTCATTTCCCTCGGGAAGGAACCCCAAAATCTATATGGTAATGATCGTCGTGTCGAATGATCACTCGTTTTTTAGTAAAAGGAAGGTCTTTAATTTTCGGGCCATAGTTCGTCGCTAACAACAAGGGCCGAAGAACCGGATCGAAAATTACCTTTTGGATAACCAGACCTTCTGCCGCTGTTGCTTTTTGGAGTTCGTAAAGATGCTTCGCCATGGTTTCAAAGTCAATGCTTACTTTTCCCATATTCCCTTTGTTGTCAAATTCGTGGCGATAGCCCCAGAAATTGAAAAGGTGATTGCTTCTATAAGGTTTTTTCTTTTTGAGCAAGGGGCTCATAAAGTCGACGCTTAACCCACTTTGGTGGGTGCGGTGGGGCAAGAATTTTCCACCATTTTTCCGACCAATCTCTCCTACTACAAAAGTAATATCGGGGCATGTTTTTTCACAAGCCGCATAAGCTTGCATCATAATTTTTCGAATACGGTCATTGACATAGGTTCTCCCAATCAAATATCCGCCAAAGGAATACGTTGTAAAATTACCTCCCCGAAAATACATCCGCTTACTATTTTCAATCCGGCCGTTGGCCACATGTCCGATGCTCTTACTCGCTGTATCGTTTTCAAAGGACAACAAAATTCCAGGAAAAATATAAATTAGTAAAAGGAAAAACATCAAGGCAATTCCTGCAACGTACCACAACTTTTTGGTGTGAATAAACACCGACCGCAAAAGCAACAACAGTAGCAAATAATAAGGAAAAACCAACCAGGCTCTTTGCGTTTTACTCAATAATTTATCGAATGGAAAAAGCATTTTCTTTTGGATGCTGTGGCAAATTTTACTCGCATCCAAATAAGCATAATCGGTAAAAGTAGGTCGGGCCGCAATAGATTGGGTAATAGCAGGTAAAGAGAAATACAAAATTGCCAACAATACTGCTGCGAAATAAGGAAAAGGATGCTTGAGGTAGCGTTTAAGCATTTCGGTTTTCGGTAATTTGTTTAAACTGGTCACTTAACAGAGATCGCTCCATAAAAGCAATAGCTCCAAGGTAAGCCAAAAGGATAGCGGTGTTGACCAAAAATAGTTTTAGCGATTCTGGTTCAAAAGAAGAACGTAGATAATCACTTAAAAAATATGCCACAATTGCTAAAAGGAGATAGCTGCCCATTTTGCCAATGGGATAATCAATGGGATAATATTTGCGACTTGCAAAATAATTGGCAACAGCCATAAAAATATAAGTGGCCAATGCCGCCCAGGCAGAGCCCATATAGCCGATTTTTGGGATCAATAGTACATTGAGACCAATCGCAATAAAAGCCCCTGCTACTGATATATAAGCGCCAATATCGGTCCGATCACTTAGCTTATACCAAATCGAAAAATTATAATACAGTCCCAAAAACAAATAAGCGATCAGCATAATCGGCACCACCACCAAGCCCTCTCTATAATCTGCTCCTATAATGTATTTTACCCAATCCAAATAAAGCATCAATCCAAGAAAGACCAAACTACCAACGAGAG
>CALLVY010000265.1 GCA_938015925.1 uncultured Saprospiraceae bacterium | reverse complement strand
GGCAGATAACCTAATGCGAATTGAGGCCAAAGAAACTGGCGCTGATAAAAGTGGAAACAACTACTCTATCTTTCCACAATTTTCAGAAATGTTTAGTCCTGATAAACCTAAGTTTATCGGTGATGGAACATATACTGTATTAACAAAAGGTCATGACATCCTTTTAGAAGGAGAAGCGACTAAATCACTAGATGCTGAATCGAAAGGTAATACTTTCGCTATTCAGCCACCCAACTTTATTGGCATGTCGCCAATTCCTAAAGTACTTCCGGTAGTAGGAGATGAAGTGAAAGCTGGTGATGTGCTATTTTTCGATAAAAAACGACCTAAAATTCAATACGTTGCTCCGGTAAGTGGAGAGGTGATTAGTATTGACCGAGGAGCGAAGCGATCTATTGCTCAAGTAGTGATATTAGCAGATAAAGAATTGAAATATCGCAGCCTACCCGCTTTCGATTTGGAAAATGGTAGCCGCGAAGACTTGGTCAAACACCTGTTGGATACAGGCGGATGGCCTTTGATTCGTCAGCGTCCTTTCGATGTCGTTCCCGCTCCTGGCGATCTGCCAAAAGCGATCTTTATTTCTACTTTCGATACGGCTCCTCTTGCTCCGGATCTCAATTTTGTGATTGACGGAAAAGGAGCTGCCTTCCAAAAAGGATTGGATGTCCTCAATAAATTGACAGAAGGAACCGTACACCTTGGCTTGAATGCCAATGGAGAAAAACCAAATGCTGCTTTTGTAGATGCAAAAGGAGTACAGCACAATTGGTTCCACGGTGCCCACCCAAGTGGCAACGTTGGCGTACAAATCCACCACACCGACCCGATCAATGCTTCGGATAAAGTTTGGGTGTTGGGCGTACAAGAAGTTCTTACCTTAGGAAAAATATTTTCGGAAAACCGCTACGATGCTTCCCGTATGGTCGCATTGACTGGCGCCGAATTCAAAGCACCTCGCTATATCAATACTTATCAGGGCGTCAAAATCTCTGATTTGGTGAAAGACGAAGTTGTTGGAGATAATGTACGACTTGTTTCAGGAGACTTATTGAGTGGCCACAAAAAATCAGAGGATGGTTTCCTTGATTTTTACGCAGACCAAGTGACTTCTATTGAAGAAGGAGATTATTATGAAATGTTTGGCTGGTTGGTACCAATGACTTCTCGACCTAGTATTTCCAAGACTTACCCGACCAACGTGATGTTTAAGGATGCTAAGTTTAAAGCCAATACCAATACACACGGTGAAAAGCGTGCATTTGTAGTGACGGGACAATATGAAAGTGTATTGCCGATGGATATTTATCCACAGCATTTGATGAAAGCGATCTTGGCGAATGACTTTGAACGCATGGAAGGTTTGGGCTTATACGAACTCAGCGAAGAGGATTTAGCCCTCTGCGAATTTGTTTGTACCTCAAAACAACCTTTGCAATCTATTCTGAGAGAAGGATTGGAAACGATGCGTTTGCAGAGCTAAGAGCTAGAACCATTTTTTAAATAAGAAGTTTACACGATCTCAATAATATGGCTTTAATAGATTTTTTCAAAAAAATTGAACCAGACAAAAAGAAGTCTCCTTTCTTACACACGCTGTATGATGGATTCTTCACTTTTGCATATGCTCCCAACTCTGTAACCTCCAAAGGGGTACATATCCGTGATGGTATGGATCTTAAACGGACGATGGTTTTTGTGGTTTTGGCGATGCAACTGTGCTATGTGTTTGGGACCTGGAATATAGGACATCAACACTTCATCGCATTAGGTGAACATACGGGCTTGTTGGATGGATTCCATCTGAAAGTGTTTTATGGTTTGATCAAATTATTACCCTTATTTATAGTGGCGAATTTGGTGGGACTGGGAATAGAATTCTGGTACGCAGCCAAAAACGGCCATGCGATTGAGGAGGGATTCCTCGTATCCGGAGCTTTGATTCCTTTGATCATGCCTCCTGATTTACCTATTTGGATTTTAGTACTCGCTATTGCTTTTGCCGTTATTATTGGTAAAGAAGCTTTTGGTGGTACGGGTATGAATATCTTAAATGTCGCTTTGCTCTGTAGAGTCTTTGTCTTCTTTGCTTATCCTACGACCATCTCTGGAGATGAAGTTTGGGTATCTGGTGTAGCAGACGGAGTTGCTAATTATGGCTGGTGGCACACTGGTTTTTCCAATTGGATATTTGAAGCCTGTGGCTGGTCTACCTTTGATCCCGCTTCGCGGGTCGTCGATGGCTGGACAGGAGCTACACCTATGGGCCTTGCGGCTAGCGGAGGCTGGGAAGCTGTTACTGCTCATTATACCCCTTCTCAAATGTTTTGGGGAACTATTCCTGGTTCCATTGGTGAAACTTCAAAACCTGCTATACTATTAGGTGTATTTATCTTGATTAGTACTGGAATTGCTTCTTGGAGAATCATGTTAAGTATGTTTATCGGAGCAGTCATCATGGCAATGGGACTCAATTTATGGGGAGGAAACGCCTTTATGGAAGTGCCTTGGTACTACCAGTTTTACATGGGAAGTTTCTTTTTCGCTATGGCTTTTATGGCTACAGATCCTGTAACTGCCGCGTCTACCAATCGTGGAAAGTGGGTTTATGGCTTATTAATAGGTGCCGTCGGTATGATTATTCGGGTGTTAAACCCAGCATACCCTGAAGGTTGGATGCTAGCCATTCTGTTTATGAATGTCTTCGCTCCATTGATCGATCATTATGTTTTAGAATCTAACATCTCAAAAAGATTAAAACGTGCATAGTACTAATTACGTTCTCGGATTTGTATTGACCATGACGGTTATTGT
>CALLVY010000264.1 GCA_938015925.1 uncultured Saprospiraceae bacterium | reverse complement strand
TTTACGGGCTTTATTGTAGAAAAAGGAACGGAAGGAATGACCCTTGGAGCAGAGGAGAAAAAGTTGGGAATCAAAGGATCTTCCACTCGTCAAGTCTTTTTTGAAAATGCCAAAATCCCTGCAGAAAATGTTTTGGGAGCTATTGGTAAAGGTCATTTGATTGCTTTTAATGTACTCAACATTGGACGTTTCAAGCTTTGTTCTTTAAGTACTGGTGGAGCAAAAGCAAGTGCGACTTCTGCCATTCAATATGCGAATGAAAGAATTCAATTTAAGCAACCGATCTCCAACTTTGGAGCCATCAAATATAAATTGGCAGAACAAGCCATTCGTATTTTTGCTTCTGAAAGTGCGGTGTATCGAGTTTCCGATTTGATTGAAGATAAAAAAGTAGAACTGACCGAACAGGGTGCAAGTTTTGTAGAAGCAAAACTGCAAGGAGCAGAAGAATATGCCATCGAATGTGCCATTCTAAAAGTAGCCGGTTCAGAAGCATTGGATTATGTGGTAGATGAAACGCTACAGATTCATGGCGGTATGGGATTCTCTGAAGAAGGAACGGCTGCACGTGCTTACCGTGATTCCAGGATTGCGAGAATCTATGAAGGAACCAATGAAATTAATCGTCTTTTGACGGTAGACATGTTGCTCAAAAGAGCGATGAAAGGAAAATTGGATATTGTTTCTCCAGCTTGGGCAGTGCAAAAAGAATTGGCTTCTATGCCAGGTTTTGGCGAGCCGGAAGGCGAGTATGGCCAGGAGTGGAAAGCAGTAAAAAACTTTAAAAAAGTAATTCTCATGGTCGCTGGTTCTGCTGCAAAAATGCAGATGGATGGCCAACTCAACTTAAAAGAAGAGCAGGAGATTTTGATGAATGTCGCAGACATGCTCATCGATCTTTACCAAGCAGAATCTATGTTGCTGCGTGTCGCTAAATTGAACAAGAGAGAGACTAAGATTTCTCAGGAAGTATACAATGCAATCCTTAGAGTTTTTATCTCGGATGCCAATGACCGATTGGCTAAAAATGCAAAAGACGCATTGACTGGTTTTGCAGAAGGTGATTTGCTTACAACAATGTTGATGGGACTAAAACGCTTTACGAAGTATCCACCAACCAATGTAAAAGCAGCGCGACGTTTGATCGCTGAAACCTTGATTGAAGCAAACGAATATTGCTTCTAAATCCTAACTCGGAAACAAGTACTAATCTATATTAAAGAGCCCTTCTGGAATTTCCAGAAGGGCTCTTTTTTATGCGCTTTTTTAAATGATTAGCTCTGCTAATTCTTTAAGAAGTGATGCTGTATTGGAGTGACATTTCCTTTACCAACCAATTGGTAAAAGTACATTCCCGAAGTCAAAGAACTCAGATCAAAACGGATTCGTTGATCTTCTCCATCTATAAGTTGACTAAGTAGCAATTGACCATTGGTATTGTAAATATCTACCTGATCAAAATCACTTAAATCGGTTTCGAAATAAATTTCGTTCTTAGCAGGATTAGGATAAGCTTTGACTTCCTGTTCCAACCTGAAATCCAAAGCCAATACTTCACTGACTTCCTGGCTACCATCAAGGTCTACCATATTCAGACGATAGTAGTTTTTGCCTCGCAGTACTTCTTCATCGAGGAAAGAGTAGCTGTTTCCTTCTTGGATGCTTCCCACACTATTTTGTCGGTCAATGACTTCCCAGTTTTGTGCATTATTGCTCTTTTGTAATTCGAAATAATCGCTATTGATTTCTGATTCCGTTTGCCAAGAAAGTATAATGCTATTGTCTCTGGGAGTAGCGTTAAAACGAACCAATTCTACAGGAGCGGCACCAATAACCACCAACTGTCCATTTCCTGCTCCGCCAAGATCAACGTAAGTATAACTTGCTCCGCCATCGTCTGAGCAGCGACAAGTGAATTCGTAATTTCCAGCTCCGATAGCGAGGTTACCTTGATATTCGTCATTATTGCCAATATCGATATTGTAGCTCATGTTGATCACATTGGTGTTGAGCCAGGTGTCACCAAAATTGATTACTTCGCCATAATAAATTTCGCAAGCGATGCCCGAGCCTTGTCCTACAGCTTCGGTCACTCCTGCTTTGTAAGTTTGTACATAAATAGTTAAAGGCACTCCTGCATCTCGCGTATTATTAGAACCTGGTCCGGGAAACATATTACCGACCCAATCTACTGCTGCAATAGAAGGAACACTATAGAAAATAGCGACTAAAAAGATAATTAATGAAGTGTATAGATTCTTTGTCATGAATAATAAGTGTTTAATGTTTATTGAACTGATATTTTGAGTTTGTGTCTTGACATGGAATAAAACGCTTTTGGTTGTCTGTTTTTTGAGACTAAGTTTACTAATTAGTAGGCGTTTTATTTGTTTTTTGGAAGGGAAGAGCTATGTTTTGGAAAGCAATATAATGAAAAATAAAATTTCAAAATAAAATAACTTTTAAAGAATTGTGTTTTTTATCCCCTAATAAATAGCTATTTTTAATATTTAAACCTCCTTCAGACAGAATTTGTTTGATAGTTTTCTAAAGGATTATTCTGTCTGCTTACGCCCAAACATAAATAGGATTATGAAAATGCAAATATTCAGGAAAATACAGAAAATAGGATTAATACTGCTGGTCAGTTTGAGTTTTTTTAGCAGCTTGTCTGCTCAGGATTTTATGATGCAAGGTTGGTATTGGGATTATCCGAAAACCTGTGATGGCTTTGACTGGGCAAGTACTTTAGATGGACAGGCAGCGGATATAGGCTCCGCCGGATTTACCTACCTATGGTTGCCACCAATGTCGAGAGCTAGTTTTGGCAATTGTAGTAATGGATACGATCCGCAAGATTTGTATGACCTGGGGGAATATGGACAAGGGCCTACTGGCTTTGGTACCCGTGGAGCAGTAGATGATTTGATTACTGCCTTGGGAGCAAATGGGGTAGAAGCGGTAGCAGATGTGGTTTATAATCACCGCGATGGCGGAGTAGCGGAAGTCAACCAAGCGGTAAAAGATTACATCACCCTTCATTATAACGATACTAAAAATCCATTCCCTTCTGATCGCTATCGTTGTGTATTGCCTTTAGGTGGAGCAAGTGGAAATGGCGCAGGAGATTATTATTTTAAAATCAGTTCCAAAAGTCAGAGCAATCGTTTTCACAATAAAGCCTATTCCGTTTATATGGAAACCTCGGTAGTTGGTTTTCAGGGAAGTCCGGCGGTAGCCGAATCGGAACCCAATGGAGGGGGCGACTGTGGAGAAACGTTCAATTCGATTTCTCTGGGAGTAGATGTAACGGCTAGTATTGATGCTGCGGGTTGTACCGTCGATGAATTCAACCTGACCTTGACTGCCGCTGATTTTGCTGCCGCAGGAGACGAGTTGATTATTTACCTCACCAACCCCAATGGCGATTACAGCGACCATCGGATTTATGGAATTTGGAACGCTACTGCTGCTTCAGATGTAGTCGGCCAATTGCTCTATCAAACCTATACCGACTTCACCACAATGCCTAGTGGACAAGGCGGTATGGATTTCGAAAATTTCAGCCCCAATACAGCCAATACTGAGACCACTTCCCTAGGAGGTGATTGGGATTGGCTTTGGTTTTTTTACGATTACGATCAGACCAATACCAATACCCAAAGTGTATTATTTGACTGGACCAAATGGCTTTGGAATGATGTAGGAGTCGGTGGTTTTAGAATGGATGCAGTCAAGCATTTTGATCCTGCTTTTATCGGCGATTTGATGAATGAATTGCATAGCGATGGAATTGATCCCGGACTAGTGGTTGGAGAAGTTTTTGATGGCAATCCTTCGGTCTTGCTCAATTGGGTATCGGGAGTTGAAGCGAATATGAATAGTGCGACACTTAATAATATTGATGTTCGGGTTTTTGATTTTGCCTTGCGGAATGCGTTGAAAAATGCCTCCGATTTATTTGGTTACGATGTTCGAAATGTTTTTAATTCAGGAATCGTAGATGGTGCAAATGGCAATGCTTTCAATACCGTAACCTTTCTCAATAATCACGATTTTAGAGGCCCCGGCGAACCCATCCAAAATAATCCAATCCTCGGCTATGCCTACCTCTTGACCAATAATCAAATTGGACTACCGACGGTTTTTTATCCCGACTACTATGGATCGACCATTCCCAATGCGCCTACCGTCAATTTAAAAGCAGAGATCGATGAGCTGATCCAAATCCACAAGGATCATATTTTTGGTGCACCAAGTGTCGATTATCTCAGTCGTTTGGGAACCCCTTATTCGTCTTCCTATACCACCGGTTTTGACAATACGACTTTGCTCTATCAAATAGGAGGCGGACCAAGTGGAAAAGAATTGATCGTGGTGATCAATTACGCCGGAGAAACCTTAGTGGTAGATCATCAAATCAATATGAACAATGTGGACAATACCGATGTCTTTGAAGACCTGACTGGCAATGCGAACCTTGCTACTGCTACCCTAAATGGGAGTAACCAATTGCACCTCGAAATCCCAGCACAAAGCTATGCAGTATTTTTACAAAATGATGTTGCTGCTCCCGTAGATTTATTAAATTTTACGGCCAATGCAAAAACGGAATCTGTTTTGTTGCAGTGGGAAGTAGCTAATGAAGAAGACCTCGAAGCTTATGTTATTGAACGTTCCCTGGATGGTCGACGGTTTGAGCAGATTGCCAAGCAAGCAGCGATCCATCCTTTTGCAACAAAGGCCCAATATACCTTTGAAGATTTTAATCTAGAGCGCGGAGTTCCTTATTTCTACCGACTCAAAATGAAAGACTGGTCTGGAGAAGAAGCTTATTCTTCCATTCGCCAAGCGAGCTTAGCCGCCAATGATTTTGCGCCAGCCTTTTCTCCCAATCCTGTTGGAGCAGATGGATTGTTGGAATGGCAGAGTGAGGATTTACAGAATTTTGAAATCAAAGTTTACCATGCTTCTGGTAAATTGATCTGGTCTAAACCATTGCCTCGCCAAAACGGAATGGTACAAGAAGTCATTCCAAGTAGTGCTTGGGCGCCAGGAATTTACTATTTGCATTTGCAAGGCCAAGACCAAGATTGGGTACAGCGAGTAGTGAAATTTTAGGCAGAAAATAAAAGAGATCACGGCTTCTTAAAGAAAGGGACTATTGGCAAACATTAGTCCCTTTCTTTTGTTTACTTTCGCAGATGGATTCACTTACCCAAATTATATTAGGTGCTGCCGTAGGAGAAGTTGTTCTAGGTCGCAAAGCTGGCAACCGAGCAATGCTCTGGGGAGGCGTAGCAGGCACCATTCCAGACTTAGATGTTCTGGCGACTTTTTTTACCGACGAAATGACGGCCTTAGCCTTTCATAGAGGCTTTATGCATTCGATTACTTTTGCGATCATGGTCCCTTTTATCATCGGATGGCTGGTACATCGGCTCTACGATAGTGGACTGTATCAGATGGAAAATTACCGAGGTTGGTCGATGGTGTTTTGGATGTTTCTGTATGCCTTGGCCGGGATTGGTCTTCCATTTTTACCGACGATGGCAGGTGGTGCCTTTAGTCCGGTGCTGCTTGGCGTGAGTATCCTTGGTGGGGTGATTTTGGGAAGGCATCTCTGGAAAAGCTATTATAAGAAAGAGCCAGATAATATAGAGACGACTTATGCCAATTGGTTTTGGTTGTTTTTCTGGGCGATTCTTACTCATCCTTTATTGGATTCCTGTACGACTTTTGGAACCCAATTGTTCTTACCTTTTTCCGACTATCGCGTCGGCTTTAATATTGTATCTGTTGCCGATCCGATTTATACCATTCCTTTTTTATTGTTTGTGATCTTGGCGGCCTGGCAATTGCGGCATCATCAGATGCGTCGTTGGTTCAATTGGGCGGGGGTGCTTATTAGTAGTGCTTATTTGTTGTTTACTTACTATCATAAG
>CALLVY010000263.1 GCA_938015925.1 uncultured Saprospiraceae bacterium | reverse complement strand
TATAAACTGATTGAAAAATGGTTGACGTAAAACCTGATGAAATATCAGCAATATTAAAACAACAACTTTCTGGTTTCAAAACGACTGCGGAACTAGAAGAAGTAGGTACTGTTCTTCAAGTAGGAGATGGTATCGCCCGTGTATACGGTCTTACTCAGGCTCAGGCAGGGGAATTAGTAGAATTTGAAACCGGCGTTCAGGCAATTGTATTGAACTTGGAGGAGGATAATGTTGGGGTGGTATTGCTAGGGCCTGCTGACGGCATTAAGGAAGGTGCAACTGTACGCCGTACAGGTCGCATTGCCTCTGTTAATGTAGGAGAAGAATTTGTCGGTCGAGTTGTAAATCCTCTAGGTCATCCAATTGATGGTAAAGGACCAATCGGTGGGAAAAAATACGAAATGCCTTTGGAGCGTAAAGCACCTGGTGTGGTTTTTCGGGAGCCTGTTGCAGAACCATTACAAACAGGTATCAAAGCAATCGATGCGATGATTCCTATTGGACGTGGTCAGCGGGAGTTAATCATTGGTGATCGTCAGACTGGTAAAACAGCAATCGCTATTGATACCATCATCAATCAAAAAGAATTCTACGATCGTGGAGAACCTGTATACTGTATCTATGTAGCATCTGGTCAGAAATCTTCTACCGTTGCGAACGTAGCACAGACTTTAGAAGAAAACGGAGCGATGGCTTACACGACTATCGTTGCATCTTCTGCTGCAGATCCTGCACCGCTACAATATTTCGCGCCAATGGCGGGTGCCTCTATCGGAGAGTTTTTCCGAGATACAGGTCGTCCAGCATTGATCGTATATGATGATTTGTCTAAGCAAGCAGTTGCTTACCGGGAGGTATCGCTATTGCTTCGTCGTCCTCCGGGTCGGGAGGCATATCCTGGTGATGTATTTTACCTTCACTCCCGTTTGTTGGAGCGTGCGGCAAAAATTATCGCCAATGATGATATCGCACGTAGCATGAATGATCTTCCTGATTCTTTGAGAAATGCAAAAGATGACAATGGACAACCTCTCGTAAAAGGAGGAGGATCTTTGACTGCTTTGCCGATCATTGAAACTCAAGCGGGTGACGTTTCTGCTTATATCCCAACCAACGTAATCTCGATTACAGATGGTCAGATATTCTTGGAATCTAATCTCTTTAACGCTGGTATCCGTCCTGCGATCAACGTAGGTATCTCGGTATCACGGGTAGGAGGAAATGCGCAGATCAAAGCGATGAAAAAAGTATCAGGTACTTTGAAATTGGATCAGGCGCAGTACAGAGAGTTGGAAGCATTTGCGAAATTCGGTTCTGACTTGGATGCAGCGACTCAAAATGTATTGGATAAAGGAGAGCGTAATGTGGAAATTTTGAAGCAAGCTCAATATTCTCCAATGGCTGTAGAGAAGCAAGTTGCGATCATTTTCTTAGGTAGCCAAGGCTTATTGAAAAATGTACCAGTAAATAAAGTACAAGAATTTCAAGAAATCTTCTTGACTACTTTGGAGCAGAAACATCCTGATGTATTGGATACTTTCCGTGCTGGTAAATTGACGGATGAAGCAAAAGCTACCGTTAAAGCTTTAGCGAAAGAATTGTCTGGTCAATACAAAAAGTAGTATACTAGTGATAGCGGATTGAAGCTTTGTTTTAATCCGCTATCCTTCTAATAAATATTTTCTTTCTTTGGTCAATTTTGTGGTCTTTTAGAAATAAGGAACCCAAAAAAATCAAAGAAGCATTAAACAACGTCCTAGCAAACATTAAATCAAATGGGTGCAAATCTAAAAGAGGTACGCGAGCGGATATCCTCCGTAACATCTACTCAGCAAATTACTAATGCCATGAAAATGGTATCAGCAGCGAAGTTGCGTAGAGCACAGATGGCTATTCAGCAAATTCGTCCTTATGCCGATAAGTTGAATGAAATGTTGGAGAATATTCTTTCCAATTTGGAAGGAGATGCTTCTTCTACTTTTGGACAAGAACGTCCGGTCAATCAAGTGGCGATTGTAGTCGTTACTTCTAACAGAGGTCTTTGTGGTGCTTTTAATTCGAATGTAATTAAGGCCGCCGTTAAGAAAATCGACGAGAAATATGCTGCACAACGCGATAATGGTAATCTGGTCGTTTACTGTATCGGTAAAAAAGGAAATGATTACTTTAAGAAGCGTGCTAAGGATTATAAATTAGTCAGTGACTATGTCAATTTGTTTAGCGATTTGAGCTTTGATAATGTATCTACTGTTTCTAATCGTTTGATGGATATTTTCAAGGATGGAGAGTTTGACGCTGTGGAAGTTTCTTATGGTCGGTTTAAAAATGCGGCTACTCAGTTTGCAGAAGTAGAGCAGTTTTTACCTGTACCTAAACTAGAGAAAGAAGAAGGAGAAACGCAAATGCGTGCGGATTACATTTTTGAACCAGATAAAATCACTTTGCTCGATCACTTGATCCCTTCGATCTTGCAAACCAAGTTTCACAAGTACTTGCTAGATACGCATGCTTCTGAACACGGCGCACGGATGACTTCTATGAATAAAGCCACAGATAATGCTGGGGAAATGATCAAGGAATTGAAAATTACCTATAACAAAGCCCGTCAGGAAGCGATTACCAAAGAGCTTTCGGAGATTGTGGGTGGAGCGGCTGCTTTGGAAGGATAGGCTGTTTTCTAAGCCATACGAAAATAAAAAAGGATATGCCGCTTGGGTGTATCCTTTTTTATTTTTAGGAATACAAGCTTTTGTAAAAAAGGAACTGTCTTGAAAAAGAATGCTTTTTATCCATTCTCCCTCTCCTCAAAAGCCAAAACCTAAGTTAAACTCCCAAGAAATCCTTATCTTCCCCTGGCTAAATTAAATAGTTCGATAAATGAAAGCGATTATACCAGTAGCTGGCGCAGGAACCCGACTACGTCCACATACTTATACACAACCCAAGCCACTGATTCCAGTGGCCGGAAAGACTATTATTTCTTTTATCATAGATGCTTTGGTGGATATTGGTATCCGGGATTTTGTATTTATCATTGGCTACCTGGGAGAAAAAATCGAACTGTTCCTGAATAAGGAATATCCAGAGTTAAATAAGCAGTTTGTACAGCAAACCAATCGCGAAGGTTCGGCGCATGCGATCTGGACAGCCAAAGAAGCGATTGAAGATGCCGATGAGGTGGTGATTGTATTTGGTGATACCATTATTGATTTGGATTGGCAGAAAGTGATTGATGAGCCGCATTCTTTTTTGTGTATCAAAAAAGTGGATGACCCCAGAGATTTTGGAGTGGTTGTGATGGGAGAAGATGGTTTTGTGAAGAAAGTAGTGGAAAAGCCAAATATTCCTAAATCAGATCAAGCTTTGGTTGGACTTTATAAAATCAAAGAAGTACAAACGTTGATTGATGTAGTAGAGTACAACATTACCAATAAATTTAGAACGCACGGAGAATATCAATTGACGGATGCACTCATGGAGATGATCAATCGTGGCGTGAAATTTACTTCCGTACCCGTTGACAATTGGTTTGATTGCGGGAAAAAAGAAATTCTGCTAGAAACCAATGCCATGCTACTCGATAAAGAAGGCTATGCTTCGGCCAGTCTTCCTACTTATGACAATTCGATTATCATCCATCCGGTAAGTATTGGAGAAAATTGTATCATCTCTAATTCTATCATCGGCCCTCACGTAACCATTGGCAGCAATACCAAAATCAATTATTCTATCGTCAAAGAATCCATTATTGGTTCCTATGCTTCGATAGAAGAGGTGGTACTTAAACAATCGCTCGTTGGAAGTGATGCAGCGATTAAAGGACTTTCTCAAAGTCTGAATATTGGAGACAATACGGAGATCGATTTTAGTTGATCCAATGTTCGGGTTAAGCTATCCCCAAAAATTTAATCATGGTCTTAGCTCAAAATAGTCAGATTCTACTCCGGCCTCTTTCCGAAAAAGATCTTACCGATTTCCATGCCTATCGCTCGGACCCCATCGTCTGTCGCTATCAAGGATTCGATCCTTATACAGAAGAAAAAGCATTGGCCTTTCTCCAAAAAAGCAATTGGGTCGATTTGCAAAAAGAAGGAAAATGGATGCAAATTGGTATTGTCCAACAATCCAGTCAACGTTTGGTCGGCGATTGTGCCCTGCGTTTTCAAGCCTATGAACCTCGAATTGCAGAAGTGGGCTGTACGCTCAATCGAAATTTTCAAGGCCAAGGCCTGGCTTTTCAGAGCATGCAATTATTATTGCAAACTATTTTTTCTCAAAAAAATACCCATAAAATCACTGCATTGATGGACGAACGCAATAAATCTGCGATCAAAGTCATTGAACAGCTGGGCTTTGTAAAAGAGGCTCATTTTCGGAAAAGTTATTTTGATAAATTAGATGGCGATTGGTTTGGAGAATACCAATATGGGCTTTTGCGAGAAGAGTGGCATTTGTAAAGATGCTTTTATTTAAATATATTGGCATCGTAATTGACCTCCATATTTCGCAACAAAAAATATTAATTGAGTACCAAAGCATTTAAAAAACCTGTGCAAACAGGAACTTACCTATTTTTACTATCCATAATTTTTTTTGGAAAAATATTGACTGCACAAGACTGTGAAGTTGATTATACCGCTGATGATAAGCCTTATCCCGACAATGTTCCGGCCTTACAGGATTACTCCGTTGACCATATGGTACAATGGTATAAAGTGGATTTGGAGTCCCTGGAAAAACCTTATTTGAAAGATAAGGAGTTGTTTTACAAAGAGCGCTATGAATCCCTCCAGTTTTTATTAGCAGATGATTATTTTTTGTTTGTGGATAGCCTGCAAGCTTTGGTCAATGATATTGGAGAACGATTATTGAATGCCAATGAAATTAAGAAAGATGAACGCTTACAGTTTTTAGTTTCCCGATCCGGTATCCCTAATGCCAGTTGCAGAGGGGAAGGAACCATTGTGATCAATGCTGGTTTGCTGATTCATTTATCGAGTGTTGATGAATTGGCTTTTATATTGGCGCACGAATTGGCACACCATCATTTGGATCATGTGAATAAAAATATAGAAGAACAGATTACCTTTTTGAACAGTAAGGAAACTAATAAGAAAATAAGAGATGCCAAGAATGAAAAAGAACTGGCTAATGAAGAACTCAGAGACTGGTTAAAAGTCAATGCTTTGGACTTTAGCAAGCATAGTCGCAATGACGAATTGTTGACCGATTCTTTAGGGATGGAGTTTTTTATGAAAGCGGGATTTTACCCAGGCGCGGTTTTGTCGACATTAGATCTTTTAAAAGATATAGACAATAGAGCAGAGGCTGATTTGAAATTAGAACAGTTATTTAATTTTTCTGATTATCCTTGGAAAGAAGAATGGGGCGAGTCACAATTAAGTGGCCTTTCTCTGGTGAAAATTTCTGACGAAGAAGAGGAATTGTATAGAACACACCCTGAAGTAAGTGAGCGAATTGCTCAAGCAAAACGTCTCCTTTCTGAGCAGGAAAAAAACGATACTCCCGATTTTTGTAAATGGAAAAATCAATTAGAATTAGAAATTCTTGAGCGTCATTACGAAACCCGAAATTTGTTTTCTGCTTTAGTGCAAGGACTTCAGATTGCAGGACTTAGTCCGGAAAACACCTATGCCAATACCATCGTAGGGCATTGCTTATTGGATCTATGCATCGCTCGGAAAAAGCACAAATTTGGGAAGTACATTCCTGCTCCCAATATGCGAATGCGTCAAGATTATTTTGAAGTCGCTACTTTTCTGGATAATCTATCTTTTTCCGCTTTGAAAAATTTGACCCGAAGGTGGCTTGGAGAACACTGTAAACTTGATAGAGAGAATGAAATGGAGCGCGCTATAAAACTTAAACTGGAATGGATGGAAAATGATTTTTTGGAAAAGCCGGAAGGCGTTTTTTCTTATTTCCAAAAATGGCCTATCAGTATATTTTTAACACAAAAAATCTTTGAAGATCCAAGAGAGCTATCGAAGAAAAAGAAAAAAAAGAAATGAAAAA
>CALLVY010000262.1 GCA_938015925.1 uncultured Saprospiraceae bacterium | reverse complement strand
CCCTTATAAGCCGATCCGGGGCGAATCGCCCCTTGTTGATTCATATCGCCAAATATAGACCAGGTTTTTTTAGGGTTTTTGGAAACGCCTATTTTCGCATGGTTAAAACCTGTTCCCATACCACCGGTCAGTCCAAGGGGGACGCCATCCCACATTCCGGTAGTCGCAATTTCTACCGCTCCATGATTGCCCAAGCCATTGGCCCAGCAACTAATATGAGTGGAATTATCCGTAGATGGAATTTCTGGACGAGCCCACCAACTGGCTACGCGAAGCGGAATAGCACCCAGTTTAGCAGATACCATTTGCCAAGGTGGAACATTTAATTTAGAAGGTTTGGAAATCATTTTTACGCCACTCGAAAGGGTATAAAAAACGACTTTTGTACTGTCTACTTTTTTACCTAAAGTTTTGGCCAAAGCTTGAATGTCTTTTGGGCCACCGTTTTTGAAAATCTGTGGTTTAGAAGTTTTGGTAACGACACTCGCGTTTTGTAAGCCTCGTAATACTTCTATGACATCTCGCTTTGTTAGTTTGAGTGCAAAGAAATGTTGAGCTACTTCAATGTCATCGTCTTTGATCGTCCCTAAGGTATTGCCATCTTTTGTTCTTGGGTGGTCTTTATTTCCCGAACCGGGCCAAGAGGGAGTAGATACTTGCAAAACCATACCTTCCCCCGCATCATTCCAGGCCAGACAGCCTTTGGAGTGGCCCCAGGGAGAATCTCCATTTGCAATTGGTGCATCGTAGAATTGATCATTCCATAGAACATAATTTAAGTCGCCATTGTAAATCTGATCAAAGGTAGCACCAAGCGGATCGGTAAGGCTGGTACCTATACAACCTTTCCCTTTTTGCAGTTTGGGATTTTTGTTACTGGCATAGACATACTGTTGACTATATTTGCCACTATAAGATTTCATGGTGCCGCCAAAAATGCCTTTTTTGCTCCCATCGCGATCACATTTCGGGAAAGATTTAGCATTGAATTTATAAATAAAAAGCCAGTCAACTGGCTTGCCTTTGCTGAGCATTGGACTAGGTGTGGTGTTTTTTGGAGTTGTTGCCATTAGATGGTGTTTTGAATGGTTTAAAAAAAATGATTGGAATAAATTTGTTTTTTATCCAAATGGGGTATAAGTTTTCAATGAATTGATTTTCAAGGTTTTTTTGCAAAAAGCAATAAGACATTTAAGAGCAGCGGACTAATAAAATTGATCTATAATGAAGTTTGGAATCGAAAAGGTAGTATCGGTAAATATCAATTTAGCGAAGCTGATTTTCGAGTTCTGAAAAATGACTTTAAGTAGAAAAAGATTTTGAAAAGGGAATGGAGTTGGAAGAATAATCTAAGGATTTGACTTTACAGAAAAAGCCAAATACAAGAGCGGATAACTCGTGTAGAGGTAACATGTGTGGTGTTTTTTAGGGTTGGTGTTTGGAAAAAGAACAGGTAAAGGGTTTTACAAATTCTTTTACCAGGCACAAAATTCAATGCTTACAAAAGGATTGAAAAATAAAGTTTTCAAGAAGAGAAACTTTTGCTTTGCTTTTTTTTGGGTTTCGTATTTTGTCGCACAACGGACTTAGGAAAAACTATCCTCCGTTTTACGCGTTAGAGCTTTAGTTAAAATAAAAAACTTAAAACCTATTTTTCAAAGGAACTAAGCTACAAAAAATATTCAAAATCAAGTGCCTATTTTGTGAGGAAATAAGTAATTGCAAGGATCAAGTAGTCTGAGGAGTCCGTTTTTTTTATAGAAAATAGGCTTTGATGCCACTTCTAAGAATTTTGTCCTTGATAAGACATTTGTTTTTTAAGAGGAAGAATATCTTTATTCTTTGTTTATAAATTTTACTTTTACAGCAAGTTCATAAAAACACATTTTCAAAGCATATGGCGAATAAGGGCTCAACGGCTATTTTGTTTTTTTCTCGAACGGCCAGTGACGAAGCTGCAGCTAAAACCTTTTACCCCGGTTTGGGGCTTAAGGGCAATACTGCGATTAGTCGTTGTCTGATTCAGGAAGTCAAAACAATGGCTCAAAGCACCCAATTGCCCTTTTTTACTTCCTTTAGCCCCCAACAATCCGGGGATTGTTTTGGCGAACGATTGGCCAATGCGATGGAGTCGGTTTTTTCCCAAGGTTTTAAAAAGGTCATCGTCTTAGGAAATGATTGTCCTTTTGTGAATGCAGACATGCTGCTGCAAGTGAGCGAGGACCTGGAGAATAAACAAGTGGTTTTGGGGCCGACGCAAAATGGGGGAGTCTACCTCATTGGATTGCAAAAGGCGGCTTACCAAAGACAAGATTTTCTAGCCTTACCCTGGCAGAAAAAAAACCTGCAAAGTGCCTGGCGAAATTATGCCCGGCAAGTGGCTGGCGATATTCATTGGTTGGAAAACCACTTCGATATCAATCATTTCACTGATTTCCTAAAACTACTCAAAGCACTACCGCTTTTTTATCTTTTGCGCAAGCAATTGATTTTTATCCTACACTCTTTTTCCACTACTTTTATTTTTGGTTTTTCTCTGTTCTTTTCCCAAAGAGAAAAAGCCCGATGTCTTTCCCCGCGAGCTCCTCCATACGCTTCCAGGTTGCCACAGGTTGCCTAATCGTTGCTTTTGATCTAAGCATTTTATTCCCTTGTTGCTCTTTGAGCCCTGCTGTGGATTAAAGCATTTATCCCTTTTGTATTTTCTTTTATTTAACCATTGAATCGGAAGTTCTTCCAGATTTTATTTCACTTGTTTGAAGTGAAATAGGATTGGTAGAAATTTGTTTTTTAAACAAACCCGAACATTCAATCAATAGCACTACTTTGAAACCAATATTCTTATTTCTATTGTCCACCTGGTATCTCCAGATAGGATGGACTCAAGAAATGACCATTTCTGGAACCCTCTTGGATACTGAAATGCAAGCTTTAATTGGCGCAACGGTTCTTGAACAAGGAACCACCAATGGCGTTACCACCGACCTGAATGGTCAATATAAATTAACCGTTCGCGATGAAGCAGCGATACTTGTTTTTAGCTTTATCGGTTATGCCAGCCAAGAAGAAAAAATCAATGGTCGACAGATAATTGACCTTCAATTGTCTCCAGACATCGCCCTCCTGGATGAAGTGGTAGTGACCGCCTTGAACCTGGAACGTTCTTCTAAAGTGCTCGGTTATGCCGTACAAAAACTAAATGCGAAGGCGGTCTCCGATGTCAAGTCTCCCAATTTTGTAGACAACCTCGCCGGAAGGGTGGCGGGAGTAACCGTAAGCCAGGGAGCAACGGGAGTAGGATCTAGTTCAAAAATTACCATCCGAGGAGAAGCTTCTTTCACCAATAATAATCCACTCTTCGTAGTAGATGGAATTCTCATCAACAACAGCACCAATTTAAACTTTACCAGTGAGGCCGCCGCCGGTTTTCAAGAAGTTGATTTTGGAAATGGAGGAATGGAACTCAATCAGGATGATATCGCTGCCGTGACGGTTTTAAAAGGACCAGGAGCAGCGGCTTTGTATGGAACACGCGCAGCCAATGGAGTCATCATCATTAGTACCAAGGATGGTTCTAAAAAGAAGGGTTTAGGCATCAGTTTCAATTCTTCTACTTTTGTAGATCGTCCCTTCCAATTGCCTCAATTCCAAAACAAATATGGCCAGGGAAATTCTGGTAACTTCGAATTTGTAAACGGACTTGGAGCAGGAGTAAATGACAATATTACCTATAGTTGGGGGCCAGCCCTGGATCAAGGTTTGTTGATTCCACAGTTCAATAGCAGCGTGACCTTAGCGGATGGACAAGTTGTTCGTGGCGGCGATGTAGCGGTGCACGGCGGAGCAAATATTCCTGGAACTCCTTTTACTTCACAGCCAGATAACCTAAAGAATTTTTACGAAACCGGATTGACGACGATCAATAATGTAGCGATCGCTTCTGGTTTCAACGGAGGCCATTATCGTTTTTCCTTGACCGATTTGCGCAGTAAATCTTTTATCCCTGGCGTAAACCTCAATCGGAAAACGGCCGTCGGTAGATTGACTTTCCAACCGCATCCTAAATTGAAAATTGCAACTGCTTTTAATTACATCAATTCTCAAAGTGATAATCGACCTGCCAATGGATATGGTTCTGAAAACATCAATTATTCTTTGGTGGCTTGGGGCCCAAGGTCTTTAAATACCGAAAGCCTAAAAGATTATTGGCAACCTGGCCTGGAAGATTTACAACAGTATTCGTTTAATTATACCTTTTTCGACAATCCTTATTTTATCCTTTTGGAAAATAAGAATGCCTTTAATCGAGATCGTTTGTTTGGAAATATTAGCGCTTCTTATGAGTTTAGCAAGGCACTTAGCTTAAACGTTTCCAGTGGAATGGATTACTCCAATGAATTGCGAACCTTCCAAAGAAACTATAGTACCAATCGATTTAAAACGGGAGCTTATGCGGAGCAAGATGTTTTCTTTAGAGAAGTCAATACCAATTTTTTATTGAATTATAAAAAGGACTTGGTGGATTTTGGTTTCGATTTTTCGCTAGGAGGGAACCGTATGGATCAAAGAGCACTGGCCAGCCAAACCGAAGCTTTGTCTTTGGCACAACCAGGCATCTTTAATTTTTCCAATGCCGCTTCTCCACTGAATGTTTTCCAAAACGAAAGCCAAAAGCAAATCAATAGCTTTTATGGTTTGGCCAAATTTTCTTATCGAAATTTCCTCTTCGTAGACATCACCGGAAGAAACGATTGGTCCAGTGCTTTGGCGACACCAATTTCTACCGCAAATACTTCCTTCTTTTATCCCTCTGTATCGGCCAGTTATTTGTTGTCCAATACAATTGATTTGCCACAGGTGTTTTCTTTTGCCAAGCTCCGCGCAAGTTGGGCACAGGTTGGAAATGACACAGCTCCTTATCAAACAACGAGCGCTTTTGTAGCCGGAACAAGTTTTAATTCCCAGCCAACTTTTACCTCTCAGGATATCATTGACAATGCCAATCTAAAACCAGAAAAAACAACAGCCATCGAATTGGGGGCAGACCTTCGGTTCTTAGAGGATCGTTTGCGTTTTGATTTTACTTTTTATAATGCTTTGACCGAAAATCAGATTATTTCTTTCCCAGTGCCGATTTCTTCTGGCTACAAAGAGCAGGTGGTCAATGGTGGTGCGGTTCGCTCCAAAGGGATTGAAATTTTGGCAGGACTGAGTGTCATTCGGAAAAAGGATTTTAAATGGGATGCTTTTTTGAATTTTAGTAGAAATGTATCCACTGTAGAAAGTTTGCCAGAAGGTGCTGATAAAATTACTTTAGCTTTTTCAAGAGTTTATGATAATGTCAATCAGACGATTTGGTTTCAGGTAGAAGAAGGAGGGAAGATTGGAGATATGTATGGAACAGGGTATCAGAAAAATGAGAATGGCGATTTTGTCATTGGTGCCGATGGAAGATTTATCGCCGATAATAGCTTGAAAAAAATAGGCAATTATAATCCAGATTTTATCCTCGGAATCAGCAATGAACTGGTGTATAAAAATTGGAATCTGAATTTTTTACTAGACTGGCGACAAGGCGGTCAACTGGTTTCCAGAACCTTATCTCTTGCGGGTGTTGGTGGTCAATTAATAGAAACCGAAAACCGACCAGAGAAAGGAATTGTTGCGGAAGGTGTGGTGAATGTTGGCTCAAGCGATAATCCCGTTTGGCAAACCAATACCACAGCGATTTCTGCCGAAAGTTATTACCGACAGTATTACGATCGCAACCATGAGGAAAACAATGTGTATGATGCTTCTTATTTGAAATTGAGGCAATTGTCGATTGGCTATACTTTTAGTTCTGCCAGAGAAACAGGATTTTTAGGAAATGGTCGACAATTGAATGTCGCACTGATTGGTCGCAATCTTTTTGCCTGGAGTAAAATTCCTCATTTTGATCCCGAGCAATTGGCCGTTCAAGGCAATCAATTTATCAGTGGAGTAGAGGACATGTCTTATCCAAGTAGTCGAAGCCTTGGAGTGAAATTGGGTTTTGATTTTTAAAAGCTTCAAACTGTAAAAAAAATAAAAATGAAGAATAGCATCCTATATTTTGTTTTCGCAATAGCCCTCTCTCTAAGTTCTTGCGATAAAAATTTTGAAAACATCAATACCAATCCCAATGCTCCGACGACGGTGCAAGCCGGATTATTATTGCGACAAGTGATTTATGATTTTGGCGAAGAAATGTCTTATGAAGGTTTTGTCGCAGGAAATCTTTTGGGGCAGCACTTTACCATGGTCGACTTTAATCTTTTCGATCGACACGGTCTATCCGATCCTCAGCTTGGCGGTAATCCTTGGCCTGTAATTTATAGGAACCTTCGGGATAATGAAATCCTTTTAAATCAAGCCAAAAGAAATCCTAACCAAAGCATCTACGAAGGACCAGCTTTGATACTCAAGGCTTATATGGCTGCTGCGCTGACGGATATTTATGGAGACGTTCCTTATTCGGAAGCATTGCAGGGGCAAGCGGGAGTCATTACACCAAGCTATGATTCGCAAGAAGCGATCTATACGGCGGACAATGGAATTTTAGATAATTTGAAAAAAGGAATTGCTGCAATTGATAATTATTCTGGTACCGGAAATTTAGAAGGCGATATCTTATTTGATGGCAATTTGACCGCCTGGATTGCTTTCGCTCATTCCCTGCAAATCAAATACCTGATGCGGATTTCTGAAAAGATAGAAGTTGCTACAGCCTTACAAGAGATTTATGACACCGGACTTTTTATACAAAACAATAGGGATAATGCTGTTTTTAATTTTACCAGTGGTCTCCCCAATAGTTTCCGTATGCAACAGCTTCGCGACGGAGATTTTAATTTATTTGTTCTCTCTGCTACGATGGAAGAAATATTAAAAGCCTTAGAAGATCCACGAATAAATGTTTTGTTCCGTCAGGTACAAAATAGTACAGGTGGAATAACTTACAAAGGTCTTTTAAACGGTCCCGATGCTTCGCAAACTTCGATTTCTGTTGCAGATTTTTCCTTACCCGGAACGATCTTCAGAGAAGGTACCGAAGCTTTGGATGCCAATTTTATGACCGCAGCAGAAACTCATTTCCTACTAGCAGAAGCAGCAGAGAAAGGTTTGATTAATGCGGATGCCCTAATGCATTATGAGCAAGGCATCACCTCAGCTTTTGCTTATTGGCAAACTGCGTTTCCCACAGCTTATCTAAACGGATCTGCAGCATATGGCGCAAATGGCGCAGATAAAATTGAACAAATCATCACCCAAAAATGGATCGCCAATAGCATCAATGGCTATGAAGGATGGATCGAATACCGCCGCACGGGTTTTCCAAAACTAAAACCCATCGCAGCAAGTTTAAATAATGATCTGATTCCAGTCCGTATGCCATACCCCACAGATGAGGCAGCTTTAAATCCTGAGCATTACAAAGCAGCAACCAGTGCGAATGGCAATAGCTTGGATGCTAAGGTTTGGTGGGATGTAGATTAGCCTGATTTTGCAATCGAAAGTCCAAGATCTGTGAAATTGACAGCGGAAGTTCACGCAGTAAATCTGC
>CALLVY010000261.1 GCA_938015925.1 uncultured Saprospiraceae bacterium | reverse complement strand
ACAAGTGGTTCGCGAATTACTTAAATGCCTGGATTTCCATAAAAACCGAGCTCGGGTCAATAAAAAATCCCTTGCCGAAACCTTTCGATTCCAACAAGGGATTTTTTTTAAAACTATTAAAGCTTAAGCGATCACACTTTTTACCAAATCTGCTGCTTCTTGTAGCAAAGTGGCAGAGTGTACCTCCAAACCAGACTCATCAATAATCGTCTTAGCGATGTCTGCATTCGTTCCTTGTAATCTTACGATGATTGGAACAGTGATGTTCCCCATGTTTTTATAAGCATCTACCACTCCTTGTGCAACACGGTCGCAACGTACAATTCCACCAAAAATATTGATCAGAATCGCTTTAACCGCTGGGTCTCGTAAAATGATACGGAAAGCTTGTTCTACTCGCTCAGCATCCGCTGTACCCCCTACATCAAGGAAATTGGCAGGTTCTCCACCAGACAACTTGATGATATCCATCGTAGCCATCGCCAAACCAGCACCATTTACCATACACCCAACGTTTCCATCGAGGTTGACAAAGTTAAGACCATAGCTTTGCGCTTCTACTTCCGTCGGATCTTCTTCATCGGTATCTCTGAGTACCGCAAGGTCTTTGTGTCGGAACAATGCATTGTCATCAATAGATACTTTAGAATCTACTGCGATGATTTTTTCATCTCCGGTATGAACCACTGGATTGATTTCAAAAAGAGAAGCATCTGATTTTACAAATGCAGTATATAGATTGGCAATAAACTTCGTCATTTGCTTAAAAGCATCACCACTTAGTCCAAGGTTGAAAGCCACTTTACGCAACTGGAAGCCTTGTATGCCCAACATTGGGTCAATGTACTCCTTGTGCAACAACTCTGGTGTTTCTTCGGCTACCTTCTCGATATCCATTCCACCCTGAGTACTATAAATGATTACATTTTGCTTACGATCCCGATCCATTAAGATAGAAACGTAGTATTCTTTACAAGATTCAAAAGTTGGAGAATAAGAATCTTCGGTCAACAAAATCTTGCGAACCAATTTCCCTGGACCTTCCAAACCACCTGGAGTCTGAGGCGTCTTTAGCATCATTCCCAAAATGTTAGTAGAAAATTCTTTTACTTCGTCTGCATTCTTTGCCACTTTTACTCCGCCACCTTTACCACGGCCTCCGGCATGAATCTGCGCTTTGACTACGGCAAATTTAGTCCCGGTTTCGTCTTGTAGTTCTTTATAACCTTTTAAAGCTTCTTCTACCGTGGTAGCTACTCGCTGAGCAGGTACAGGCACCCCAAAGGTTTTCAACAAATCTTTTGCTTGATATTCGTGTAAATTCATCTTTTGAATTGGATTGCGGTTGAGTAATTAGATTTAGAAGCTGCAAAAGTACGCGTTTTTTTACGGGAATAAAAAAATCCCGGCAGGAAAGAATCTTGCCGGGATAAGGTATTGATTTCACTAAATCAAAGAATAACTAAAAAGTTATCCCCTGAAGTGGAATCGTTCCTTTAGTTTTTAATAATGCGTTGAGTCAAAGTCTCTATGCCATTATTCAAACTGATGAAGTAAACACCCTGAGCAAAGTCAGAGATATCGGTATTATAAAGGTTGGTTCCATCCGCAGCATCCACTTGATCCTGGAAGATAACTCGACCGACCATATCGGTGATCATGAGGTCTACATTCTCATTGCGCTTATTGTTAAATTCTAAATGCAAATCAAAAGAAAACATTCACAAATATAGTCCTAAACCAATATTTTACATTTAAACATTAACACACATTGCACTGAAATCCATTCACAGAATTTTATTCGTTTAAGACCAATATCTTCCAGAGTGTTTTATCTTTAGATTTTTTTACCCTCTTCACCTAAAAAATAGACATGACCCTCTACTTTGGCCTTGAACTAGACGACCTGATTTTTCAAGAAAAAGATCAAACGCAGGGGGGAATTCACCATTTTGGCCCTCAAAAATTGCTTTGGATGCTCGAATCCCATCTGGGACTGATCGGCCATCCTGTAAACAACGAACACCTCCGAATCGAGCAATATCGACAGGCACTAAATTGGTATATGCAGCAATCGGAGACTGTTTTTTATAGCGCTTCTTTTAATGCCGATCAACTCGCTGCAGCTACCGCATTATTAGAAATGCGGGATGACTTACTACTCTCCGGTTGGGATTTTTCGGTCGATTTTGATGAAATTCCGGAGCGATTAAAGACTTTAGGACATGTAGAAAGCTATTTTACCAAGCCTACTCCGGCAGATTCAGAAGAACAAAACCTTCCTCTCTCTCCGGGATATGCAGATCGATTTTGCAAGATCTTGACTCTTATAGAAAATCGAAGTATTCCTATTAATAGGCTTGTTATCAACGAACCCATATCTCTGCTCCCCAGGCATTTTCAGCAATTGTTCCATTTAATGGAGAAAAAAGGAATCGAGGTTCAACAATTAGAAATAAACATTGATACCGATCCAGAAAGTGATCTTGGCGTTTTTCAAACGATCCTTAAAGGAAAAAGAGATCCAAAGAATAAACCCAGTCTAAAAAATGACGGCAGTCTCTTGATCCTAAAAGCCAAAAGAGAAACCGATGCAGCGCAATACCTGGCCCGCTTCTTCCGCCAAAACGAAGACTTTCGTCCACTTTGTCTAATCCCTGAAAAAAATAGAGCTATTGATAATGCTTTGATCCAGGAAGGTCTTCCAAGTCTGGGAATTCTCTCTGCTTCCCTGGCCCGACCTAGTCTCCAAATCCTCAAGTTGGTTTCTACCTTTCTTTGGAAACCTATTGACCCTTATAAAATTTTGGAGTTTGTCACCCTTTCTGTAAAACCACTCGATGA
>CALLVY010000260.1 GCA_938015925.1 uncultured Saprospiraceae bacterium | reverse complement strand
TACTTACCACCAGACGACAAATATTTTTTCAAATTCACTATTGGATTTTCTCATCCAAATCATAGGCGCTCTTTCATTGAGCAAACTTAAATTGACAGCCACCATCATTTCAACATGGGATTTCCAGGTTACATGATCGTGTGCTTCGATGACCCACTCTGATTTGGTAGGCATATAGAATGGAGCCTTTGCGAATTCGGGCTTATCAAAATCATCAAAGCGCAGCCAGTAGCCTGCCAAGCAGTTTTTATTTAAAACGCCAATATCGACAAAGCGGTCGCCATAGGGAAAAAACAATTGCGCCTTAAAACAGCATTGATGTTCCAATTTCAAATGATCAATACCCTTTTCAGATAATGCTTGTGCTCCTGCTTCTGAGTGTAATAATGGAAATTGTTGGTGCTTTATCTTTTCCATTTTGGTGAAAAATAGATCGCGCTTATTGGGGCCAATTAATTGATGCTTGGGTTCTGAAATCTCAGGATCGACGAGGTAGAATTTATAGGTCAATTCTACGTGAATGCATTGACCGCTTGTTTTATCTTTTAGGATGAAGTCAATTTCTCCAAGTGTTTGTCCTCCTTCTCGGATGGGAAGGTTGTACAAAAGAACTTCATAAGATTCGGAATATTCTATCAATTGCTTAAAGACCTGTTCCATTTGATGTCCTAGGCGAAGCTTTGGTGGGATGGGTTTTGGAAAAAAGGAATCCAATTTCAAACTTGGAAATTCAAATTGAGGGATCTCAAATTGTTTCTTTTCCCAAATGGGTGGGGTGTTTAAAAAACCGACATATTGCGCTTTAATCATTGGGCGCAAAGGTAAAGAAATGGTTTAAAGAAATCTGATCCTAGATCGTGTTCTTTTTTTCCTCTTCTAAAATCCAACCTTTCTTCTTCCTTTTCCAGGTTCGCTTCAGAGCAGTCAGGGCTTTGTCTTTCGGGGAGGAATGCGGGGAGCATTCCTTGAGCGCTTTGATTTTTATTCTTTGGAAGAGCTAGGTCTAGCGGTAGATTTCTTTAATAAAAAAATAGAGCGCAGTTTTACTTACGCTCTATTGTACTATTTTTCTATTCTTGAAATTAGTTTAATTCTCCTCCTAGCAACCCGGCATTGAATTGATGGTAAAATCAACTACCTGCCCGGTAGAGAAAGTACTACATGGCCCTACAAAAGGGTCGGTGGTGATTATATACCGTGCGCGGAGGCCACAAGCCTCTCTATCGGGAAAAGTAAATCCGGGAAAGTCCCAAGACCCACAGTCTAAAAGTGGATTTGGATTGGGCGCGCCTGTTCCCCCAGACATATAGTGGGAATTTGAAAACACCAATTCATAATAATCAAAAGAAGAATTTTGATCGAAATCAATCCAAATTCGCTCATAAATTGTTGCGCCAATATCCAGACAATGACAAATCCCTAATAGCGTAGCATCGATCACTTCATTTGGAGCAATATTCAACTCAACGCTTGTAAGATCAACATAACCTTGATCTTGATAATCTAGCGTGTGTACCTCTTCCCATACGTCACCAGTAACGAAGTGAATATATCCACTATGCAAACAAGTAGGATTTAAACCAGTTGCCTCGCAATAGGAAGGAGGAGGAACGCAACAAGCTGCATTATTTGAAAAATTGGTGGTGTAAAAAACACTTGCGCAATTACTCGACAGGTGAGAAACTTTAATGGTAAAATCTCCACAAGGCAAAGTAGGTGTTAAAAAAGGAGGCACTGTGGCGTGATAAGTCGTATGAACGCCTGTATTATGATCCTGTAGCAATATTATAAAATCACCACATGCAGGTTCTATATTTTCATAGCCCCAGTCGATGGCAAAGCCACAATCTCCATGCATAGAAACATTTACATAATCAGGAGTGGTACAGGGTATATTACAACCCACAGGAGGTTTTTTTGATTCTAGTAGATCTAATTTTTCTGTTGTTGATTCTTTTTCTAGCGGAGTTACCAGGTTCTCGTTGGTACAAGAAAATAGTAACAGGAGTAGAAAAAGAGGACTTAGCTTTTTAATCATTCTTTTTGTTTTTTTGGTTAAAAATTATGGCTCTATGACTGTTCGACTTTGAAGTATCAGGAGGAACGAATTAGATCCTCTAAAGTCGCCCACTTGGGAATGACAACAAAACCGCCGTAAGCGGTTTTGTGCTCCTTCTAAAAAGGAATTCCTATATTAATGAGTACTATCCGCGAACTACTTACTCCATAATTGCAGATATATAAACCACTTTTTCATTGGTATTTGGATCTATAATGATATCATACTGTCCTTCCTGTAATTCAATATTTTCATAGCCTAATAAACCAACCGTTTCTTCTTTTAAATTGTAATTATCGGTTACGGTAAAAGTTGATCCATCATCACCATTGGCAGTGCTTGCTGCGATGAATTCATCGGAGAATCCTTTAAACCTAAAGCCTACTACATCGTTCTGTCCATAGGTCTCAATAGTGAACAAAACATCTGGTGTCGCTTCTTGATTGATATATATGATTCCATCTCCAACCGTACTAGGGAAATAAGCCTCACAAACTTCCTCCAATATTATCCATCTGCAAGTCGCAAAAGCAGAAAGACAGTCTGTTGCATACCACTGCTTTGGACTGGCCACAAAAAGAATGTCATTGCCTTGAGGTACTAAAATTCGGAAATCAGGCTTTGCTTCAAGGACTGGAGTGATTTCTTCTACTACTTCCTTTTTACAAGAAGAAAAGAATAAAGAAAACGCAGCGAGGAATAAGAAGGCATAAAGTGAATTTTTCATTTTCTGAAATTTTGATTTGGTTAATAAATGTTGATTGCGGAGAAATAAGACAGAGAAAAAAATTTCGCTCCCTTAAATGACCATTAACAATCATTTGCTAAACAAGGATACCATCAATTTCTGCTGTCAGGAAATGAAGTTTCCCGACAAAACCAGCTCTTAAAATCAAAAAAACTAGTTTTGTTTTATCTTTAAGCGTTATACTGCCCCCTTCTCATAAGACAATGAGCGGATTACACTTTTTCACTAAAACCATTTATTATTGTAGAATGCAGCAAACGAAATTGATTACTTTTCTAAAGACTCTGAGTAAAATAGAATGGAGAGAACTAGAACTATTCCTTAGGAATAGTCAGAAAGAGAAGAAAAAGGTAATGGAGTTTTTACGACTTCTAAAAAAATACTATCCGGCCTTTGATTCAAAAAAAATGAATAAGCCTTATTTTTTGAGTAAACTATATCCAGAATTGGATGGACAATCAGGCACTAAAAAAATCACCGATTTAATGTCTATTCTCTTTCTGGATTTAGAGGATTTTTTGATTCACAAGGAAGTGGATCTTCAGGAAGAAATAAAAGATAAGTTGTTATTAGAAGTTTATAAAAGAAGAAATTTAGATGTTCCCTTCTTTAAGCAAGTGGAGAAAATAGAGCAACGCATTGAAACTCAAAAAGTAAGAGGAGCTTCTTATTATGAAAAGAAGTATTGGATCAACAAAGAGGAATATGGACATACTCAAAGTAATCGAAGACAAAAAGCACCCCATAAAAGCTTTTTGGATTTAATAGAATGCTTTGACAATTATTATTTTCATGAGCGGATGTTATATGTCTTGGAAGCAGCGCACAGGGAACGGATGAATGCGGTAACTTTTGAAGAAATATTTAAGCAGGATTTTTTTGAACTCATTCTTAAGACTAAAACACCAGCTACTTTAAAATTCTTACTACAGTTTTATGAGGTAACTAAAAACCGAGACTACAAAAAATTTGAAACCATAAAACTGGAAGTCATCAATTCAATAGATTTATTCCATTTACCCTTTCAGAAACTTCTAATTCGCGTATTAAAAGATTATGCTTCCTGGTGTTGTTTAAATAAATTCATTAGCTCCAAAGGCCTTTTTGAGGTATTTAAATTAGAGGTCGATAAAAATCTGATTATAGACAATAATGATATTGAGAGCAGGCGATTTGTAAATGCCATAACGGTGAGTTGTACCGCAAAAGAATATACCTGGGCGGAAAATTTTATTCAAACACATGGCCAATACTTAAGGTCGGAGCATCGAGAAAATGTCCTTTCTTTAGCTAATGCCAATGTACTATTTCATCAAAAAAAATTTGAAGAATCCTTTAAGTATTTGATTCAAGTTAAATTTAAAACGACGAATGATAAGATTGTCGGGAAGGCTTTACAGCTAAGAATCTATTACGAATTAAAAGAAGTCTTTGCCCTAAAAGATTTTTCTAAAGCAACGCTTCAGTACATCAATAGGAATAAAAATTTATCCGTAGAATTTAAAGAAAACTATAGCTTTTTTATAAAAACGATTGATGACTTAGTGAAGCTGAGAACGCATCGAACGGAAGCGGGTATTGATAAATTAAAATTTGCGCTTAGTCAAAAAAAGGAAATTTATTATAGCAATTGGATTTACGAAAAGTTTGAAGAAATAAGCAAACACCTATAATACTAGTTTTACTAGTTGAGCATTTGCTTATTTCTAAAAGCCTTTTTCCTATAAACCTCCCGTAAAGCTTACACAAGGATAAGGAGGATACAGACATTCTCCACATTCCCCACCCGTAGGATTTTGACAAATGATATCTTCGATTACAAACGAAGTTGGATATGGGTTGTTGAAGATCAGGGTACCATTAAAAGCATTGGTACTTCCTATTTGTTCTAACTCGCCTATGCTCCAACCTGGATTGGACACACTAAAACGAGCTTCAAATTCGAAATTGGAATCGACCCCAAAGTCAAAGTTTATTTCTGCTGGCAGTACTTGATTCGGTCCAATTGTAATTTCAATAAACGCAAAGTCATCATTCTGCCCGTTTAATTGAAAACTTGTGATGGCGGCAGATAAATTTATTTGTCCTCGAGAAGAAGCACTCGGCCCTTCTTCTATTACTGTTGCTGTTGCTGTTTCAGATACGACTTCTACAGGCTCCGCTAAATTACAAGCGGTCAAAAATAAAATCAGGATAAAAAGTAAATTTTTCATAGGTCCCTAAATGTTTGGAAATAAAAAAATCAGATTATTTGCTTTGTCTAATGAAATTACTTTTTTTAATACAGAGCGGGAAGCCCAAATTATAGTTCAAACCTTCTTTTTTTTTATAAAAAACAGATACCCTCCTCCCCTATACAATTGATTATCAGCACCTTAAAAACAACCCAAGGTAGAGGATTACCTATTTTTTATACTCGTTTTTACAACGGTTTACAAACGAGGGCGCACTTAAAGACGCTCGGAGGAAGACGATTGGGTGGACTTATAAATGGGGGCCCAGTTAAAGGCGCTTGGAAGGAGGCGATTAGGTGTTCTAGGGGCAATCAAAAGATGAATTAAGTATCTTTGTACATTATTAAATAACTTCTTAGATTGATCATTTTATGAATCCAGGTTTCAAGGACTATCTTTTAAAGCTTACCCGGGCTTCGGCTTGCAAGGAAACGGAAGTCATTCAATCTTTGTGGAGTGGTTATGGTAAAATTGCGCGTTATCAATTGGTTGGTGCATCGCATAAGACGGTGGTCGTTAAACATATCGCACTCCATCAATCGAGGGAGCACCCAAGGGGTTGGAGCACCAATAATTCTCATCGGCGAAAGGTAAAGTCTTATCAAGTGGAAACGCATTGGTATGAAGCATGGAGTCATCATTGTACGATGACTTGTCGTGTTCCAAATTTTATAGGTTCTTTTTCCGAGGGGCAAGACCAATGGATTATCCTGGAAGATTTGAATGAACATTTTCCTTTACGAAAATATCAAATTGATTTCTCAGAAGTAAAAGCTTGTTTGCAATGGCTGGCCAATTTCCATGCTACTTTCTTAAACCAAAAGCCGACGGGCCTATGGGAAGTGGGTACCTATTGGCATTTGGAAACGCGACCGGATGAATTGGAAAAAATGGAACATCCAAAACTAAAATCGAAGGCGTCTTTAATTGATCAATTATTAAACCAATGCCAATACCAAACGATTGTACATGGAGATGCCAAGCTCGCTAATTTTTGTTTTCCTGTTGCTTCAACAAGTGCAGAGGAGAAAGCGGTAGCGGCGGTAGATTTTCAATATGTGGGCGGTGGTTGCGGAATGAAAGACGTAGCTTATTTTTTGGGATCTTGCCTTTCTAGTTCGGAATGCGAATTGTATCAAGACGCCTTATTGGATTTCTATTTTTTAGAATTTCAAAAAGCATTGGAAGCTACTAGTAGCAATATTGATTTCAAAGCATTGGAAAAAGAATGGAGACAACTGTATCCTATTGCATGTACAGACTTCACT
>CALLVY010000259.1 GCA_938015925.1 uncultured Saprospiraceae bacterium | reverse complement strand
ACTTCATCAAAAAATTGCTAAATTCAGACAGTACCTAGCTATTACCCAATAGCTTGTATTATATAAATTGGAAATCGGATAGCTCCAAGCTCTTACTGGTACAAGAAGAAATCATTCTATACGATACCAGTAAATTTGACCTACTATTCCAAGTGTCAATACCACCACCCCACCAGCTAAAAACAAGTCCCTCCCTCTCACCGCACTAATGCTTCGTCCCCAATTCCCCACAGCAATTCCCATTCAACAAAAAAATCCTTCTCCCCTCCAATTTGATTACAAGAAGAAAAAGAATAGTTTTATAAAAAAAACATGCAACTCCACCTCCACTCTTTCCAAATTCCCCTAAAACACCCTTTCACCATCTCCCGGCGATCTTTTGATCAAATAGAAAATCTAGTTGTCGAACTGCGAGACGACCAAGGCAACTCTGGAATTGGAGAAGCCACCGTCAATTCCTATTACCCACACTCCAAGTTGGAGGAGATGAAAAAACAATTGCTGGCCATTTGGCCACTCATCGAAAACTATTCCTTGGAAAATGCAGCGGACTTTTGGGATTTCATTCACCCTCGGCTAGCGGGTTTTCCTTTTGCGCATTGCGCACTCGACGAAGCGGCACATGATTATTGTGCGCAAAAAGCGGGACTGCCTTTGTATCAACATTGGGGTTTGGAAAAGAAGGAGACGCCTATCAGTAGTTATACACTGAGCATGGCTCCTTTAGAGATTATGGTGGAGCGAATGGAAAAAATGGATTGGCCGTTGTACAAAATAAAACTGGGTCGAGACAATGATCTGGAAATTATCGAAGGCTTGAGAAAACACAGCTCCGCAGATTTTATTGTCGATGCCAATTGTGCCTGGTCTTTGGCGGAAGCCATCGACAAAGCACAAGCATTGGCTTCGCTGGGCGTCCTTTTTATCGAACAACCTTTGCCTGCTCATCAGTGGGCAGATATGGAAAAACTATTTGCCCAAAGTCCGCTGCCTTTGATGGCGGATGAAAGTTGCCAAACGGAAGCAGATTTGCTTCGTTGTCCAGGGCATTTTCATGGAGTGAATATCAAGTTGATGAAATGTGGTGGCTTGACGCCTGCTCGACGAATGATCCAACAAGCACGCGAACAAAAACTACAGGTAATGGTCGGCTGTATGACAGAGTCTACAGTTGGCATCTCTGCCATTGCCCACCTTCTCCCTTTAATTGATTATGTTGATATGGATGGCCAGCATTTCCTGGCAAAAGACATTGCTGATGGAGTAAAAGTAACCAAGAATGGTGCAGTATTTCCTCCACGAAATGGCACTGGCGCCCGTTTACTTTCTTAAGCAACTGCAACAAAGTGTCCTGTTTTCCTGTTTCAAACGATAAATTAGATACTTAAATACAAGTGTTCAAAATCAATTAAGTGATGACCACTTTGGACACCGGAGAATCATTGGGAACGAACAAGGTTTATTTTTTTCAAATAAATAGAAATCCTTACTCCGTCAATTTTCGATTTTCGTCGAATAATTTAATGGACGAAAAATAAGTTTCCTAATTTTCGCTAGCGCATATCCAATCAAGACTTTTAAAGGACGCAGGAATAGCATAGCTTTATTGTTCGATCATTTTCAATCATGGAAAACGCCTCTAGATAAATAGTGGCCTTTTCAAAAAATCAGAAAAAAATGAAATCAAAATTCTTAATGTTGTTGCTTCTGATCGGAGCGATTGGTTTTATCGCCATGAAAAAAAATATATTAGATTTTGGACCTGAGCCAACGCTATTTACGCCAGAGGCTTTAGAGAATGTGCTGACCGACCTGGACGGCAATCAATCGACTTTGGAAGAGGTACTTAATCAACATAAAGGAAAAACAGTCATCGTTGATGTTTGGGCTTCTTGGTGTGGCGACTGCCTAAAAGGATTGCCTAAGGTAGCAGAAATGCAGGCGAATACTGCCGATTCGGATATCCAGTATTTGTTCCTCTCGGTCGACAAAGAAGCACGCCCTTGGAAAAAAGCAGTAGAAAGAAAAAATATTCAAGGCATCCACTATCTGGTGGATGGTGCCTGGGGAAGTACTTTAGGAGATTTTTTAAAACTCGATTGGATTCCCCGCTACTTAGTCGTACAACCAGACGGTACGATTGGTTTATACAAAGCAACTACCGCAGATGATCCTGCCATTTTGGAAACGGCAAAAGGAACGGCTTCTTCTAAATAAAAAAATCAGACCTGGATTTAGCAAGGGAGGTGGTCAAAAAATCATCTCCCTTGGTGTTTTAAAAACCTCCTGGCGAAGCGCTTTTCCACAAAAAATAAATTGTCGAGAGAATCTGGTTTAATATTTGTTGTATAAATTAGTGTTATACCTAATATAACTCACTGTGCATCTGCTCAAAAACCCAAACATTTTCTAAATGCGTTTCGAAAAAAAATAGCATGCAGGGCAGAATTACGAGTTACCAACTTCTTGGATTATCAATAGGCTTTCTATTGCTGATGAGTACTGCTTGTACTCCAGGGAAAAAATTAAAGGCAAAGAATCAAATGGTTTGGGCGCAACAAATAGAAAGCTCCCCAGGTTTCTCAAAAAGCTTTACTGGTTTTTCTCTGATCGAAGCGGAAAGTGGAAAAGTCTTGCATGAATACGATGCCAATAAATATTTCACCCCTGCTTCCAATACCAAAATTCTCACCCTTTATACTTGTCTAAATTTACTGAGCGATTCTATTCCCGCGCTTCGCTATGAAGTCCGCGGAGATTCTCTTTTATTTTGGGGAACCGGAGATCCTACTTTATTGCATTCCGATTGGTCGGATAATCAAAGGCTTATTGATTTTTTGAAAAGTCGAAAAGAGCGTTTATTCTTTTGTCCTACCAATTTTGCAGATTCTTATTTTGGAGCAGGTTGGGCTTGGGATGATTATAATTATGCTTTCCAGTCGGAAAAATCGCCTATGCCCATCTATGGAAATACCGTTCAGTTTTCAAAGAAAAAAAACAGCTCGCAATACGAAGTTTATCCTGCACGTTTTTCCGCCCATTTATCGAACAATCCAAAACGCTCCAATAGTAGAGCGAAAATTACGAGACAAGCGCAGGATAATATTTTTGAATACAATTTACAAAATGCCATCCCCCACTCTTATAAACGATCTATTCCCTTTCACTATTCCCATGAATTGTTAGTCTCCTTATTGGGAGATTTACTAAACCGAGAGGTAGGCATACATTCGACCGCAGGTTTTCCATCCGCCAACAGCAAAACACTTTACAGCACTCCGGTCGACAAAGCCTATAAGGCAATCATGCAGGAAAGCAATAATTTCGTTTCCGAGCAGCTATTACTCACTTGCGCCAATCAAACGCTGGATACCTTAAGTACCAAAAAGATCATTAAATATGCGCAAGAAAAATTATTTACGGATTTGCCAGACCGGGCACTCTGGGTAGATGGCTCGGGTTTATCTCGTTATAATCTTCTAACACCACGTACCTTGACAAATGTCTTGCGGAAAATTTTTCAACTGACTGATCAAAAATATGTTTTGGATATATTTCCTGCTGGAGGAGAGACTGGAACAATTAAAAACTGGTATGGTGGAAAAGAAAAACCCTATGTATTTGCAAAGTCAGGTACGCTGAGTAATAAGCACTGCCTAAGTGGTTACTTAATTGCCAAAAGTGGTCAATTGCTAATCTTTAGCTTTATGCACAATAACTATACTTCCGGTGCGCAGCCTTTGCAAAAAGAGATGGAAAACATCCTAAATCAGATACATTTACAATACTAAAAGGCCATAAATAAGCACCTTACATTAAAAGCATAAGTTTAATCTTCAATTCTTTCCTTTTTTGACCACCTTTAGCTATCTTTCCCCCATACAAACCCTGTTTAACCCTAAAAACAGGACCTTTTGAAAAATAATCTATAAAAAAGAAAGACACGGTAAAGCCTTTGGGTTAAGCTTTGTCCAAGAAAAAAACCTTTACGCCTTATTATAAAAGCAGTAGATCATCAATATTTGATCTACTGCTTTTTAGGTTTTATAACTAGTGCACAGTTTACTTAGGTTTTTTCTTTTTAAAAAACGTCCAGAATCTGGATGGGTTTATCATTAAATGTAGCAACATCTCCTGCTGATTTTTGTAAAAATTCTCTTGCCAAAGGGGTTTGAGGAGAAATGGCAAAGTATTTATCTTTCTCTATCATCAAACGCCCTGCACTAATTGATACAAAATAATTGCCCTGATTCGTTTTGACCACAGAACCAAAGGTGACTTTTTCATGCAGCACCTCTGGCTGGATTCGCCCAAGTAATAATTGCAATTTAAGCGCTTCCGAGAGTTGCCGCGATTGATTGTCCTGCTCCGTTTGCATCAAAGCTCTGGTGGTTTCATATTTATCTCCTACCGAACTTTTAGATTCATTCTCCACACCTTCCTTTGCTCTATTTATTGCGCTTTGGGAAACTCCCACTCGCTGGTCAATAATGTCTTGGCATTGTTCCAACAGCTCTTCTTTTATTTCTTCTTTGGTCATGATTTATTAGTCAAGGGGCGAAAAAAAATGGATGCTTTTATTTACTCAGCGAACCTTCGATTTATTAGACTTTATCGTACGTTAGGGTACGATAAAGTCTATTATACGAACCTTCCTCTGATCTGTTTCCCTCTCTATCCTAAAGCTCTTTTAAAAATCCAGTTTATAATAAAACAAAGGTAAAAAACCCAATTGGTATTCTTCTTGTAAAGGATCACCACTTGGATGATCTGGCGCATAAGTTAGTGTTAAAATGTTTTTTATGTTAAAAATGTTCACCAGATCAATAGCAAATTCATGATTCATCCGTGGGCGATTCCAACTGTAAGAAATTTTGGCATCTACTCGAAAGTAAGGACGAAACTGTTGGGTGTTGACCGTCTCATCGGCATAGACTACTGCCAACTCCTCTGCCGATTTGACTTCATCTACCGGGCCATACCAACGGCCTCCGGCATAGGTTACTTTACCACCAACATTGAGCGCTGATTTTCCTTTGATTGTAAATTCTTTTGCCACCAAAGCATTGAAGGCATAACGCCCATTGAAAGAAACATTTCTCAATTGTCCATCGCTTCCTTTATACTTTGAATCAAATAAAGATCCGGTAACTAAAAAATAATACCCCTTGCTAAAGAATTTCTCCAGCGTCAATTCCAAACCATAGTTGCGAGCAGTTCCATCATTGGTCAGCGTATCGGGAAAAAGTCGAGAAAAACCGGAACCACTATTGGTTAAAGAGTAAGAACTTGGATCGACTTCTACTGGAATATTGGTTAGGTATTGAAAATATGTTTCTGCTTTAAAACGCATGTTTTTGGCAAACAATTTATTGTAAGACAATACCGCGTGATTGCTTTTGGTCAGTCCCATATCCTTATTGTGTTCTTGCGGATCTCCATCAATTGTTTCGGCACCATAAAAATACAAATAAGGCGATTGTATCTGAGAATGAATTCCCATTCCAAAACTTATTTTTTGTCGATTGCCCAAATCATAAGCCGCTCCTATGCGAGGTTCGATGGGCGACAAACTATTGTCATTGATCGAAAACCACAGGCTCGTTAGCCCTCCGGTCAGGGTTAGTTTTTCGGTGGCTTTATATCGAAAATGGACGTAAGGCTGTAGCAATAGAGCCGAAGATTTATTGTCCCAACGCACGCGCCAATCATCGCCAATGATCGGTTCGCCATCCGCTCCTCCAACAACATTCCGGACACTGTCGATAAAATTAAACGTATACAGATCTGCATTGAACCCAAACTTGACGGAGCTTTTAGCATTCAGTTTTTTATTGACAAAAACATAACTCGAAAGTTTCCCCTCCGAAAAAGTATAATCCAAAACCGGAGGCAAAGAATCGACCACAAATTTTTCATCTACCACTCTTCTAAAGATAAGATCATGATTGGTATTCACTTCAATTCCCGAAGCCGCGACACTTGCTTTGATATAAGTATCGGTGCTCAGCGGTTGAGAATAATTAATTCCTACGACTCCCATTTTCGAACCAAAATATTGATCGCGATCATTGGCTCCAAAAATCAAAGTCTCATCAGCAGGCGCCTCCTCTTCACTCAAGACAATGTCAATATCACTATTCCCTCCAATTCCCCACAAAGCCAGATAACCATTATTTTTCAAAGGCATATTGATTCGAAAAGAAGCATCCTGATAACTGGGAATGGCATCTGTTCCAACATTTATATTTAAAGCACTAAATAGCGAAAGGGTAGAATAA
>CALLVY010000258.1 GCA_938015925.1 uncultured Saprospiraceae bacterium | reverse complement strand
ATGAACGAGCAAGGCTCGTGAACCGCAAAGCGGACGGGTGGCTCAAGGCGATGCCTAGCATCGGCGAGGCTTTTTAACGATGGATAAGAATAAAAGTCGCTCAAGTTATTATGTGATTTAATTTGAACACCTGCTTAAGTGCTGTTTAAAAAATAAAGTCCTCATTTGAGTTTTTCATTTAGCTCAAAACCACCTCCTTTTCAAATCGTTTGGTATTTGAGCTAAATGAAAAACGTCGGATTTATTTTTTCAACCTTACTAAGTGAACAAGATTAGAATAAATTCGTATCCAAGAGACGAAAGCTATCAAGAGACATAAAATACAGACCATGAAATATATACTACTTTTATTCATCAGCGTATGCAGTATTGCTCTTCCCGCTCAAGAAATGAATTGGAAGGAACATGAGAAAGCAGGAGATGAAATGTTGGCCAAAGGCAAATTTGCAGAAGCCGCCGATCATTACGAGATGGCTTGGCAAGACAAATCTTCTAAAAAGGAATTGCTTTCCAAAGCAGCAGAAACCTATTGGCTTATCCGTGACTACCGCAAAGCTGGCGAACTATACAAGGAATTGCTCAATGAGAGTGATTTTCCACTTAGCGGCCTTTACTATGGCCGATCACTAAAACAGTTGGGACAATACCAAAAAGCAAGGACTACTTTTGAAGACGTGCTAAGCAATTATAAAGAAGACGATGAAAGACTCGTCAAAACGATTGTTCGAAAAGAAATCAAAGGATGTGGACTGGCTCAACAATGGTCAAAATTAGAAGACCAGGAAAACAAACTCGAATTCCTAAGTGGCATCAATACTGGTTCTAACGAATTTGCACCACTCCCCTTTTCTGACGATATTCTCTATTATTCTTCTACAGAATCTGGTGATGCAAAAATTTTGCGTACGCAAAAAAGCAATGGTCGTTTTGCCAATCCTGTTGTTCCCAAACTACCACGTACTCCTGGCGGGCATTTTTGCAATGGTACTTTTACTCCAGACAATGAACGTTTTTATTTTACGGTATGTCAAGGAGACGAAGGTTGGAAAGGACAAGATACGAAGTGCAACCTTTATGTGACCATGCGAGAAAACAATGGCTGGTCAGTTCCACAAAGCATGAGAGATTATGTAAAAATGGACGGTACCACGGTTACTCATCCATTTGTATATCACGAAGGAGATACCGAGATTTTATATTTTTCTTCTGACCGTAGCGGCGGAAAAGGTGGACTCGACATTTGGTACATGACTCGACAAATCGCTGGCAAGGATATAGATTTTACTTATCCAGTAAATGCTGGTCGAAAGATCAATACCATTGGTGATGACATTACTCCTTTTTACAATCAAGCGCAACAAAAATTTTATTTCAGTTCTAATGGCCATGTCAATATTGGTGGCTTCGATATTTTTGTGGTGGAAGGAACACAAAGTGAATGGGGAGATGCCAAGAACTTGGAGAAGCCATACAACTCTAGTGCAGACGATTATTATTTTGCACAAACGCCTTCTGGCGCAAGTAGCTTTTTTACTTCTAATCGAACCTTTGGTTCCAAAAAAACAAACACTACAGATGATGACCTTTTCTTTTTTGGCCAAGAAGGTGCCGTGGAAATGGCAGCTGTCGTAAGTGGAAAAGTATTCGATAAAGACCGACAACAAGCTTTAACAGATGTAGAGGTAGCGATCTATGAAAAAGTAGACGATGGCCTAAAACGACTTTTAGAATCTAAAGTCTTTAGCAACGGTCAATATGAATTCCCAATCCTTCCAGAAAGAGAATTCCTTATTGAAGCGACCAAAGATGGTTATGCAGATGCCAGTTTTGAATTCAACACTTTTCAATCCAATGGTAATGACCCTGGTCGGGCACTTTATTTGGAGAAAGGGAAACTGGTTAGTCAGGCGCCTAAAAGGCCAAGCACCAACACCGTTCCTACTACTACGACCAAAACGCCTACCAATACGGCTACGACTAATCCCCCTGCCAGGAATACGACAAGCAGCACTACCAATACCAATACTCCTCCAAGGGTCGTCAACACTCCAAGTACAAAACCAAGTACTAATCAAACTCTTACTTCTACTTCCACTCCTCCCAGACAAGAAGAGATCGTCAGCCGCAATAACAGTAACGCAGGTACAAGCACTAATACCAATACGACATTTACAAGTCCTCCGGTAGTACAAAGAACTTCTCCATCAGTAAGTACCACAAGTACCAGCAGAAAAACAAGTACTTATCAAGCTGGAAATACTTATACCAATTCTCGATATAAAAAAGATGGGGTAACCACGAATGCTCCTCGGCATTCTGGTGTCTATTTTAAAGTCCAACTTTCTGTGGTCATCGACTATGATCTGGAAGCCGCTAGTTTTTCAAGCATGCAGGAAATGGGGCGTTTGGATACAGAGTTTATTATTGAAAAAGGTTGGACCAGAGTTCTCTTAGCTGATTTTTTCGATCTGGAACAAGCCAGAACCATTATGGACAAGGCGAGACTGATGGGTTATCCCGAAGCCTTTATTGTTCGATATAAAGATGGGTATCGGAAAAATTAAATACTTACTCTCCTAAGAAGCTGTTTGAATTTGGTTAACAAATTTCAAAATCAAATTCAAACAGCTTCTAAAATCAAGTCACCAAAGCGTTGATTAAAACCAGCTACTCCTTGTAGTCCTCCGGTATGAATAGCCAGAATAGTGCTTCCCGCTTGGAAGTAATTTTCTTCTGCCATTTTTTCCAGGCCCAAAAACATTTTTGCAGTATATACAGGATCTAAAGGCAATTGAAATTGACTTTGGTAGCGATTGATAAATTCGATCAATTCTGAATTAAAGCGGGCATAGCCTCCGACATGATGATTGCCATCAATCGTCCAATTTGAGGGGATTGAAAAATCAGTATTTTTCTTTTGGTACTCCACTAATAAATCCTGAATCAGAGGTCGGTGAAAATCCCCTTTCAAAACCGAAAAACCGAGTACTTGAGATTGTCCGTCCAGCCCTGCGATTAGCCCAGCCATCGTTCCTCCCGTACCGCAACAAAGACAAATATAATCTGGTAAACGCTCCAATTGAGATTTGATCTCTGTGGCCATCTCGGCACAGCCAGGCAATGCCAATGCATTGGTTCCTCCTTCTGGTAGCAAGTAATATTCGGGACCATTGAGCGACTCCTGCATCAAGGCTTTTTCTTTCTCTCGGTAAGCGGAGCGGCTTAGATAACGGATTTCCATGCCACAGGAAGTGGCAAATTCAAGGGTTGGATTAAGTATTTCGCTGGCCTCTCCTCGTACCAGACCGATGGTATGAAAACCAAAAGCTTGCCCCGCAGCAGCGCTTGCATAAAGATGGTTGGAGTAAGCACCACCAAAAGTCACTAGCGTTTTTTTCCCGAGATTCTTTGCTTTTTTTAGGTTGTATTTAAGCTTTCTCCACTTATTTCCAGAAATAGAAGGATGGATCAAATCCTCTCTTTTTACCAAAAACTGGATGCCTCGTTCGTTAAAAACGGGGATATCAAAAGCTTGAATCGGGCTTGGTAATTTTAGAGGGACTTCCATTTCTTTGGTCGACTAGCAACTAAGTCAATAGCTTACATATTAAAAAAATACTTAATAAAATTTCATAATTTAACTTTTTTCCTATATCTTGGCATTATTATTGCCCCTAGTAAAAGAGAGTATAACAATTTTCGATAGCTTAATCAGCTATACTTCCCATTCAAGAAAATCGCTCAAAATACCCCTACAGTCTCAAAAAAAAGCAAACAGATTATTTCTGAAAAATATTCTCACTTATTTTAAAGATTATTTTTTAGTATATAATATATATTGTTTTGAATTCATACACTACAGAAACACAACCTAAAAACACATGAGAACCTCAAAATTAAAAATCAAAGACATTAAAGTAACAAGTTTTATTACCACCAATCACCAAACCAGAGTGTTCAAAACCAAAGGCAACGATGGCGGATACACCTG
>CALLVY010000257.1 GCA_938015925.1 uncultured Saprospiraceae bacterium | reverse complement strand
AAACATCATGGTACTGCCAATAATCCACAAAGCAAAGGCCACCTTCATCGAGGGATCAAAGGATGCATTCTTAAAAAGGTAAAGCGCATTGAGGGCCAATGCGCCCATAAACTGGAAGAAGATATATAAATTGAGTCGGAGCGGAGTTGTACTTTTAAATTTCTGATAGTCCGCTTCTACTTTTGGTGGCGCTTGATAACCGCCCAGATATTCGGGCAACCATCCGGGCTTGCGAAATAAGATCCCCAAAATATCCTTGGGACTTTTCGCTTGCTTGCTCACTTCCCACAGAGCGATGTAATGAGAGAAGTTCGCATAAACGGGATTCCAACTTTTCAAGGGAACAGTAATGCCATAATTCGGTCGCTCCTCCTCTTTCGCAAAAGTCCCAAACCAACGGTCCCAAAGAATGAGTATCCCACCAAAGTTTTTGTCAATATATTTCGGGTCGCGACCATGATGCACCCGGTGATGAGAAGGCGTATTAAAAACAGCCTCAAACCATTGGGGCATTTTTTTGATGTGTTCGGTATGAATCCAAAACTGATACAATAAATTGAGTCCACCCGCGATTACGATCTGCTCAGGATTAAATCCCATTAAGGCCAGTGGAAGAAAAAAAGGAATGCCCCAGATAAAACCAGTAGACGTTTGCCGTAAGGCTACACTCAAATTGTAGTCCTCACTTTGGTGATGCACCACATGTCCGCCCCAAAACAAACTCACCTGATGGGCCATCCGATGTTCCCAATAATAACACAAATCCCAGAGGATCATCACCGCAATAAAACTTGCCCAAGTTCTTTCTAAATGGATTGGTGCCAAGTGTTCATAGACCAAAATGAGGATACCGATTTTAAAAAAAACCAAAAAAGTACTCGTCAATTGTTGTAGAACACCCGTGTTGATATTGGTCACCGCATCGTTTAGCCGATAGGTCTTCCTTTGGGTATAGCCTTCGTAGATCAATTCCGCAGCCATCAAGGTAAAGTACATGGGAATGGCAATAATGACAGGATTTAAGTCCATATGGAGGTTTTTTATAAAGTTATCAAAAAAAATGATTCTTTGATAGGCCGATTTTAGAGAAGCCAACAAATAGTACCAGCTGGAATAGAGATCCTTACATCGCGGAGGAGAAAAACCAAAGCAATCCTCTTCCTTTCGGAAAAAAAATTTAGTTTTGTTACTCATCTAAATTCCATTCCTTGAAAATCAAAAAACGATACCTGATTCCATTTCTTTTTTTGGCCTTGCTTGCTTCTGGTCCCCGTCCTGGTTTTGAACCGGTCAAAAGTAAGATTGAATCCATTGATCTGGATATTGAAGAGTTAGAATCGTTTATTGCCCATCAAGAAGCCAAGGTCATCAATTTAAAACCAGGAAATGGTTCGAGAATCATCTGGGCGGATTCTGTCCGCAAAACACCTTATGTGGTCGTTTACCTCCACGGCTTTTCGGCAGGCCCGGTAGAAGGAGCTCCTTTTCACCAAAGTTTTGCCAAACGCTATGGCTGCAATCTTTACCTTCCAAGATTGGCGGGTCACGGTATTGATGATAAAGAAAGTTTTCTGAAATTGACGCCCGAGGAATTGATGCAATCGGCGAGAGAAGCCATTGCCATTGGACAAACCTTAGGAGAAAAAGTGATTCTCATTTCTTGCTCTACGGGAAGTACTTTGGGTACTTATTTGGCCGCACATAATCCGGAGGCCATTTTTGCTCATATGATGTATTCGCCCAATTTAAAACTAGGAAGCAGTGCCTCCAAGCTACTTACTTTACCTTGGGGCTTACAATTGGCGCGTTTGGTTTCTGGCGGTAATTATCGAAGCCTCCAACTGCCAGAATCTTGTCACCCTTATTGGACCGTAACCTATCGGGTCGAAGGCTTGGTTTGCTTACAAGACCTGCTTGAACAAACCATGGGAACAGCTACCTATGCGAAGATCACCCAGCCTACTTTTATCGGACACTATTATAAAAATGAAGAAGAACAGGATTTTGTAATTTCTTATGAGGAGATTCAATCTTTTTCCAAAACGTGTAATGTTCCCGCGGAGCAGCAACGCATCGTTCCTTTTCCGGATGTCAATAGTCATGTGATCATTTCTGATTTACAGTCGGAGGATTTGGAAAGTGTTTATGAGGAAAGTTTTCGTTTTGCGGAAGAAGTTTTGGGCTTGTCGGTAAAAGAATAAAAAAGGAAATATTCAATTATCAATTAGGAGTGTTCAGGAGAAGAAATATCGAATATTAATTAAGCAAATATCGAATATTGATTGGGGCGGGTGATGCAATGGTTTAGTTTAGTTAATCATTGGTGAACCAATACTTCTACACGAATTCGCGATTTTTCGTCAAAAATCATTATTTAACATTGGCGATTCGATATTCAATATTAATATCCAGAACGAAACTTCCACCATTTTCTTTTTCTGAACAGCCCTAATTCCTTATTCAATATTCCTACCCAGCATTTAGCCTCTGACCACTATCAAATATCTACTCGCATTTCTATTTTTTCCAAAAGAAGGCCAAGCCTATTAAAAAAATGAAACTAAAAACACCTCCTTTCCACCTTCTGCAAATCTTTACCAATGTATACGAATATGGTAAGGCTTATAAAAACTATGAATCCAGGAAAGAGGATGTGAAATGGAAAAAGCAAATCCGTTCAGAAAGTGCCATCGAAGAAAATGTTTTAATTCGTAAAGATTGTTATGCTAAAAGAACGGGCATACTAGAGGATGTAGTAATCTTAGTGGACCATAACCTGGATACTTATCAAGATTTTTTGAACCTACAAAAATTGAAAGGACAATCCGATGAGGACAACAACTGGAATCAACTAAAATACCGTGATCAACAAAAAGAAAAGAAAGGCATCTTTTTGGGAAAGTTGCAGGATCACTTTTTGAATTTTGAAATATTTCAATTCAAATTGGGAGAAGAAATAGAAGTGTACTTAAATTGGGATTATTGGAAAGTAGGTGGACCGGAAAGAGCCGCTCATAAAATTGCGGAATTAAAACGCCATAAACCAGTCGAAATTAAAATTGATGGCAAAAGAGATTTTTCTGCCACTGGGCGGAGGGCACGAACTTTTATTGAAAACAATTACATTTTAGAATATAAAGGAGTGATGGAAGGACTAGAATTAGTGGAAGAAACAAGGGGTTTTATTAAGGGGATTCCTGAGGAGATTAAGGAGATTAATTTAATGAAGTATTTGAAGTGAGTAGGAACCCACTCAGAAAATATTGGATCAATATTTTAACCAGGAGTCCTTTGCTAAAAATCATCACCCTTTGTTTAAATATTTTCAAACGCCCATATTTGTTATTGAGAAGAATCCTGTGATTGGACTTGGTCTTCATCTCTATCAAACGAATTCTGACCTTACTGATGGGCAATGGGATGAGGGATTTGAAAGCAATAAAAATGTCTTTAGTACTCAGCGTCTCGAATTTTCTGTATTTTACGGATCAGTATTAAGAAATGATTTAAAGTAGACAAACTTTGAATTGGAAAAATACTATAATTAAACAAAAAAAGAATCTATTGAATATTAAAAGTATTCCAACCCATAAATTAAAAACTTCTAGTCAGAAATTCCGTTTAGAAATGATGAAAACATTTAGCCTTTTGATCCTCCTTCTCGTCTGCCAATCCACTTATGCTCAAGTACTCCTCGATGCAGACGGTCCCGGAGATACCTACCAATTAATTACCTCCGTACTCGCACCCGGACACAATCCCATCGAAACACCAGATTGCAACCACCAGGCATTCGGCGATCACATTGATGAGGTTTTTGATGATGCATTAAATGCCAACGTTTTCCGTTTCCACATCCATACTTCCCCAGACAATGATCGCTGCATCAACCTCGATCGACAACGCAACGAAATCAAATCCTATGACAAGTCCCCCGATAATCTCCTGGGAGTCGTAGGCGAAAAAGTAGTCTACAAATGGAAGTTCAAACTCAGCGAAGGATTCCAGTCTTCCCCAAATTTCACCCACCTACACCAACTAAAATCCGTTGGCGGTTCCCTGGCCAGTATGCCCATGTATACCCTGACAACTCGAAAGGGGAGTCCCGACCGATTGGAACTTCGCTATGCCGAAACAGATAGTCAAATCACGCTAACTCAAACCGCCATTGCCCCATTCATCGGTACTTGGCTTTCGGTAACCGAAACCATCCAATACGGTACAACAGGTACCTATGAAATAAAAATTGAAAGACGGAGTGATGGCGAAGTTTTATTGGACTATACGAATCCCTCTATCGTAAATTGGCGAGCCGGTGCCGATTTTGTAAGACCCAAATGGGGCATTTATAGAAGTTTGGATAACGATCAGGATTTGAGAGACGAGGCGGTATTGTTTGCCAATTTTAGTGTCGAAGAAGTAGAAACCGTTTCTTCTGAAAATCCAGTGATAAATGACGTCGCAACTATTTTTTCAAATCCAGTAGATCACATCTTAAGCATAAAAAATATAGATCCGAAGATAAACTTGCTCCAAGTTTTTAGTTTAGACGGACGGCAGATGATGGAACAATCGATTGCTACTAAAACAGAAATCCAACTTGGAGTAGCTTCTTTTCCTCAAGGCACTTATATCCTAAATCTAAAAGGGGAAGGTTTAAATCAATCCAAATTATTTCTTGTTTTTTAGAATTGCATTTGTTCGAAGAAGCCATTTCCATAGAAGAATTTTCAGATGAAATCATTGGTAAGGATGTCGATGAAATTCGTTCTTACCTTTTGGTTTTTTTGGAACCTTCGAATATCAAAGCCACAGCAATAGATACTGTTTTTATGACTGGCGGGACTTCTATGGTTTTTCTCCTTCGGAGATTTATGATGGAGCTTTTTGGAGAACATGCGGTAAAGTCGGGAGATAATTTTAATAGCGTTGCGAATGGATTGGCGTATAGCCACGTTTTTTTTAAGGAAGAACGTCGATCCGGATAAAAAATATTAAAAAAAATTAGCGGAATTTGTATTTGATTTAAAGCTATTTCTTAAGTGAGCAAGTAGTAAAAAAACTTTGATGATATTAGACCTAACCGTGATGAATATTATATTGTAATCACAGTTAGGTCTAAGCGGTAAAAATAATGAAATCGAGAAATGGTGATTTCTATTGATTCATCTAAAATAGGGATCAACCATCCCCGGCATCGCTTGTTGTTAGAATAGGAATTTCTGTCCCTCCTTTAATCAATTTGACTTGATTGTTAAGGATAGTAACTATCTTCATAGTTTCTATGTCCTTTAAGTTCATTTTTTTCATAACATTTTTTTTAAAGATGATTAAAAATTATTAAGTGATTTATTTTGTCCAGGCACTTACTTAAGATAATGGAATTTTTTAAATAAAACAACTAAGCGAATCTTGAGAAAAGAAGAAATCATACAAGAATTAAAGGGCCAGGTACTTCAGTTTAAAGAATGGCTAGCGGAAAATTATAGCCAGGAAAAAATAGAACAAGATTTATATGATGAGGCCGGATATCCAAATTGGAATGCCGTAGAAGATACCTTTGAAATGGCTTTTAAAAAATTGGATTTTGCAGATTTGGAAGCGGGAGATTTAGAAGCAATAGGTTTTTTGATTGCAAGGCAATGGGATGTTGGAATTGTATTTCCGTATTTTAAGAAGGAGATAAGTTTTCTTGGAATGAACGAAAAGCAACTTTTAATACTAGCGGAATACGCAGTAAATTCTAAGGAATGGAGTCTTAGGCAACAATGCGCTGCATCCCTTTGGAAAGCAGAGACCAATACGGAGAAAGCAATTGAAATGGCACTTAAATTCTATCAAGACAAAGACGATGACATTCGAAGACATTCCTTAAACACGCTTTACAAGTTGAACTATCAAAACATAAAAGAGCTATTAGAAAAATCCTGGAGGTTCAATAAGGAACTAGAAAGGATGCTCTGTTTGGAGATTTGGAAAGACTTGGATCGCATGACCTTTAAAACTCGATTGGAAGAACTTAAAGAGGAAGAAAGAGAATACTTAAAAAAGTATATTTCTGATTTAAAGAAAATAAAAGAACTACCCCGTTGAAATATCGCTTAGAATACGCTCGTTAGCCTTTTCTAAGATCAATAACGATTTACCCCATAAAACGAAAAAGAGATGAAAAATATCCTAGTGAATGCCTCCATAATGATCTTCTGTCTTATTTCCTTCTCCAACTGCAACAAAGAAGAATTAGACATTAAGGGCACCGCAGAATTTGAAGAATACCTGCAAGAAGAAATGGACCTTCAAAAGATTCCTGCAATGTCTGTTTTGGTCTTTAAGGAAAATGAGATATTGTATGAAAAGTATTTAGGGAAATCAAATGTGCAACAAAAGGTCTCTTTAGCCAAGGACCATCTATTTTTGATGGCTTCTATTTCCAAAGTCGTTACCGCCACTGCCTTGCTCCAATTATTCGAAGACGGTCAGTTTTCTTTAGAGGATAAGGTCAACGATTACCTTTCTTTTAATGTAAAAATTCCCAATCAGACCAAGGACATTACTTTCAAGATGCTACTAAGCCATACCTCCGGAATAGCTGATGGGAGCGCCTTAGATGACCAGTATTATTATGGGGAAGATTCCCCCGTAGCCTTGTCTTTTTTCTTAGAAAATTATTTGACGCCAGGAGGCAGTTTTTATAGTGCATCTGAAAATTTTCATAATTTCGAACCTGGTGCGGAGCACGAATATTCCAATGTAGGAAATGCGCTGATTGGATTATTGGTTGAAGAAATTTCAGGCCTAGATTTCAATTCCTATTGCAAGCAAAATATCTTTATGCCATTGGGGATGAATAATACGCATTGGCGATTGGATGAAATCTCGCAGACGATTGTAACGCCCTATAATTATCAAAGCGGTCAATTTGAAACGATTCAGAATTATACGTTTACCGATTATCCTAATGGCGGTCTTCGATCAACGGGAACGGATATGTTTAAATTCTTAAGGGCCTTCACTCAAGACGGCCAATCCAATGATTATGAATTATTAATGTCTAGTACCATCAACTCAATGACAAGCCCTCAGATCCCTTCGATAGATCAGGAAGTGGGCTTACATTTGTTTCTGATGAATGCTGCAAATAATCTTTGGGGACACGATGGTGGAGAGCAAGGGGTTGCTACGATTATGGCCTTTAACCCAAGTACAAAAGTTGGTGCAATAATATTGACGAACCAGGGGGAAGTCGACTTGGATGAGATCCTTGTGGTGGCTTATAAATTGGGTTTAGAATTATAGAAAAGGCTTAATCGTTTGTATGAAGTCATTTTGCTTTCGCAAAAAAAAATTGAATAGTCGAATAGAGTTCTTCTTTTAAAATAGGCTTTGCCAGATAAGCATTGCAACCTGCTTCGATTGCTTTTTCTTGATCTCCGGTAAGTCTATTTGCCGTTTGTGCAATGATAATCACCTCTTGATTAAATTGGCGTATTTGGCGAGTCGTTGTATAACCGTCTTGCAAGGGGATATTAATATCCATAAATATCAAATCTATATCGGAATGATGGCGACAAACTTCTATCGCTTCCATCCCATTTTTAGCATATAAGATATTACTACTCATTTTTTGTACCATATAGTCTAAGACAAGAATAGATACTTCATCATCTTCAACAATAAGGACCTTGAGGTTTTTAACAGGAAAGTCGATGTCCACAGCAGGAGCCGTAGGATTGTTTTCGTTTACACTTTCAATTTGTTCCTTTGTTGCCGTATCGAAAGGGATGGTAAAATAAAAGACGGAGCCTTCCCCTTTTTTACTTTCTACCCACAATTGACCGCCGAGTATCTCCACAAAAGCTTTGGAAATAGACAGCCCCAGACCAGCGCCTTGAAAGGCCTTTTTATCAGAAATATCTGCTTGGATAAATCGTTCAAAAATGGCTTCCAGTCTATCGCTATCAATACCAATGCCGGTATCTTTGACATAAAATTCGAGGAAATCCGCTTTTACAATATAACCCAATTCTATCTCACCTTCGTCACTATATTTAATGGCATTCTTTACAAGATTGGTTAGAATAGCCAATAATTTTTCTTTATCCGTTTTGATATTTGCTTTACTCCAGGGCAATGATTTTCTCAAGGAAAATTGCATTCCTTTATTCTCAATCTCCGGTTGGAAGAAAGAATAAATGTAATCCACGTGGTGATTGACATTTGATTCGCTGATGTCGACCTCCATCAATCCAGATTCTATTTTTGAAACGTCAATAATATTATTGATGATATTCAACATGCGAACCCCACTTTTTTGAATAATCTGGATATACTTTTGTTGCTCCTTACCTGTTAGGTTTTGTGTTTTAAGCAAATCGGAAAAACCAAGAATTCCATTCATTGGCGTTCGAATTTCATGGCTCATATTTGCAAGAAAGTTTGATTTTAGCCGGTCCATTTCTTCGGCCGCTTCCTTTGCTTTGATGAGTTCTTTTTCATATAGCTTCTGTTCGGTAATGTCTTTAAAGGTGATAGCGACTTGGCCTTTTTCTACTCTCCATGCCTTTACGCTGTAGTATTTATTGAGTTCTGCACCGTACTCCTCAAAGCTTTCCGATTTACCTGTTTTCTCAACTCTGTCAAAAGCATTTATCCAAATATCTTCAACAATCCCAAAAATCTTTTTTGCCCGTTTGCCCACCAACTCGGATTCTTTCTTGTTGACCAGGTTTTCAAAAGCAGGATTGACTTGGAGGTATTTATAGTCAATGGCAGTCCCGTCTTGATCATAAACAAGTTCAATCACCTGGAACATCTCAAACATAGAATTAAAAATATTTTTATACTGGAGTTCACTCCGCTTTAAGTTTTCCTCTGATTTTTTTTCTGTAGTAATATCTTGAAATTGGAGTACAAATATATTTCCTGCAAGGGCAGATGCGTGGACATTGTAATATTTATCGGTATTGTGATTATAATCAATAAATTGAATGGGATTTTTGCTAAGGACAACAGAACCAAATTTATCAATCCAGGAGGATTCGATATCAGGATAAATTTCCTTTATTGTTTTGCCAACAATAAATTGGATATCCATGGTAGATTGCTTCTCAAATGCTTGGTTTACTTTAAGAAAACGATAATCTGTAGGAGTTCCATTTTGATCACATAAGAGTTCACATAAAGCAAATCCGATACTTAAGCCATCCAATATTTTTTGGTAGAATTCTTCCTTATTCGAGGACTTGTGGTCTATCGAGCTTAAGTAGGTATTTTCCATAAAAACTTTTTATGTTTTTGAGGTAATTTTTTTACAAGAAACACTCATTGTGTACGAAATGTTGAATTATCATGTCGCCAAGTGTAGGGCTGCTGGTTTATTATCTTAAGGTCTTATCCTAAAGTTAATATAAAATAATTAAGATTTGGTAAATTTACTAAAATGGTCGTGTTTTTATTGTTTTGAAGAAGCCTTTTTTAAGCCAAGGCTGATCGAAATTAATTAGAGCAAGTACGCAGATCTACAGTAAAGGAATTCTGTCCTTTGGTTCCTCGTGGAAATAATGCTGGTGTCGGATGGGGAAAAATAAAATATATTTCTGGCATTGGCGGAGAAATAAAACATAATAAATACTATCTTTGAGCAATTGAAAACTGGATGAAGTCTAGAAAATAAAAATCAAACAAAAAATAAATAAGATGACTTTTAAAACATTGGCGATTACCGCGGTTTTAGCCTTACACTATTGTTCTACAATCGCTCAAACTTTTCAAACAAAATATTTTCCTGTTACGGATGTCAATTTTATTGATGGAATGAGTCATGGTGATTTTAATGGAGACTCTTTGCCTGATTTTCTGATAACGGCTTCCAATTTTGGATTCATGCAGTTAGGAATTAATAAAGGCTTAGAGGCCCCTGAATTTAGCGAGATCACCGATATTAATTATATAGAACACACGGTCGTCGTCGATATTGATGAAGATGGAGATTTGGATATTATTGGTCGGACGATGTGGAATGGGACTCATCTGTTTATCAACGATGGGAATGCTAACTTTGAAAGTCAAGATTTTGCAGTGGGCTATTATCGAAGCCTTAAATTTGTTGATGTAACGGGTGATGGTTCCTTAGAAATGGTAGTAGGAAGAAATGAATTGGAAATCTATCAAGTAGATAAGGTAACTTTTGCATTGACAGAACTATACTCAGGAGATCAAGGAGGGGTAAGTATTGGCGCATTAAATGCTTATGATTTTGACAAGGATGGAGATCTTGATCTTATTTTAAATTATGAATCCACTGGTTTAGTATTGGTGGAACAAACGGCACCCTTGGTATTCGAAAGTTCCGTTTTATTCGCAGATTCTTATGATGCAGATATCCTGGAAATCGTAAACCTAAACGATGATGATATTGCCGATTATGTACTTTACAGTGATGATGATGATCGCAGTAAAATAGTGCTTAGCGAAGGAGGCGGTATGTACTCCGATGTCAGTATAAATTTGGAAGCGAATACCAATACCCTGACTCTCGTAGGCGACCTAAACGAAGATGATAAAGAAGAAATGATCTCTTTTGAACATATGGGGTTTAATGATCCTCACATGTACATCAAGGAATACAAGGATAGCCTAACGGACTTGTTGGCCTTGGATGATCACTTTGCTGTATTTGGAGGAGGGATCGCCGATTTAGATAATGATGGCGATGTAGATTTCTTCTTTTTTCAAAATGATGTCGCCAAGGTAGGGATGTTCTATTATCTTTCGGATGGTATCCTGGCGGATGCAGATGGAGATGGATTTACGGAAGACGTAGATTGTGATGACAATGATCCCAACATCAATCCTGATGCCATGGAAATTCCCAATAATGATATTGACGAGGATTGTGATGGGGAAATCTTAATCATCGATGTTGATAATGACGGCTATAACTCCGATGAAGACTGCGACGATGAAAACCCAGACATCAACCCCGATGCGATGGAGATTCCCAATAATGATATTGACGAGGATTGTGATGGAGAAATCTTAGTCATCGACCTTGATAATGACGGCTACAACTCCGATGAAGATTGCAATGACGATGATCCAACTATCAATCCTGATGCAGAAGAAATTCCGAATAATGGGATTGATGAAGATTGCGATGGAATGGATTTGGTTACCTCGATTTACGAATTGTCCAATTCTGTTTTCAAGGTTTACCCCAGTCCGGTGATGGATGTGCTCAACATTGAAGTGGATGGAAACGTGGATTTTCAAGTGAAACTCTATGATCTGGATGGCAAGCTTTTAAAGTCAGACACGAATACCAATTACCTCTTAATGGACTCCGCTCCAGCGGGTGTTTATCTCCTTGAAATAGAGGATCTTGATTCTGGTCAGAAAGTCCTTGGCAAAATAGTGAAAGAGTAATTGGAACTCCGCTGAGGTCTTCAAAAAAAAATGGTAAACTCTGGAAGGAGTTTACCATTTTTTTATACTTGAAAAGTTCCTTTCACTGAATGAAACCGAAATATGTACTTTCTGAATTTAAATTTTGTGGATGTATTTTTATTGTTGGTGGTTTGGGTTTTAATTGTTATTTTGAGCTTTATATTGAGGAAGCAATTGTTTTAGTTTGATCATCTTAGTATTAAGTATAGTAAAAGCCAGATGTTGTGTCACTCAAAAGAAAACCTAAAATTATAAAGGAAATTATGAAGAATCTATTTTTACTTTTTGCCTTTAGTTTAATGATAAATACCTGTATTGGACAAGGAAACATTTTATTGATAGCAGATTTAGATTGTCTTGTAGTGATTGATGGGGAGAAGGAAGAAGAATTGTTAAAGGGGACTCCAAAAAAAATAAGTCTTGCATTTGGAGAACATTATATTCAAGCAAAAGGGGATGGTAGCGAAATTACTAAGATGGTAGAAGTTAATAGTGAAAAACAAAAAATAGTTAAGCTTAATTTTTCAGAGCAATCAAAAGAAATTACTGATGTTAAAGCTACAGCAGGAATAGACCCCATTTTAGTTTCTCAACTTGAATTAAGTTTATATGGAGGGGTGAATTCTTTAGTAGATGACCCTAATTATGGGTTTGATGACTCAGAGTTATTTTATGCTTTTAAGGAAGGAGATGAAGTGATTGTGAATGCGGATTTAAATAATAAGAATGGCAAGTTTTATATTGAAGTTTATAGTTATCCCGAT
>CALLVY010000256.1 GCA_938015925.1 uncultured Saprospiraceae bacterium | reverse complement strand
CATAGAAAAGTATCGCCTGGATCAAACGCCAGAAACGATTCAGCGAAATGGAGATGAACTCAGCATTATCATTCAGGATGGAAAAAAATTAAGTTTTATCCACCAAAATAAAGCATCCGAAAAACCTATTTTATTTCAATTGAAAAAGTACTTGCCCAGCTTGGGATATGTTTTGATTGAGAAAATAGATGGGGACGAATGTGCGCAACATTTATTTGTTCGACTTAGCGATGGAAAACAATTTTCCATCACTGGCACTCCTTACCTGAGCCCAGATAAAAAAACCTTTATCCTCAATGGCGGCAGCAAAGAATGCCAAAGCACCTTAGAATATTGGACTTTAAGTGCTCAGAAAATTCAACAAATCTGGACGACTCCCATTGAGGGCGGTCCTTTGGACGAATTGCGATGGCTCAATGAAAAATCCTTTGTAGGAAGTCAAAATTCTACAGATGCTGATTCTCCCAAAAAACGATACACTCGCTACAACCTTCTTTAGAGTCTTTTGGAAACTTAGGGCTTTAGGCTAAAAGCAAATATCAAAGCTATTTCTAATCCCATCGAGTCTATGCCCTTGAAATCCTTTTATGATAAGAAGTTGCATTAATTCCTTTTTACTGTTAATTTTGCATCGCCTCCACCCAATACCTTATTAAAGACCATCGTCTTTTTTATAAACCCCCATTTATTGCTATGGAATACAAGCCTGGTTGGTACTCCGTAGCAGACCAAAAAGCCGTAGAGTGATCTTAAATCAAAGCCATTGGATAAAAAAATACCTTTGGAGTTCCTTTAAGCCACAAACTTTTTGGTATGTTTTTAGCCCACTTCGAATCAGATACTGACTCCAATTGAATAAACGCTATTGTATTAAAATAAAAAATTATGACTCGTCTGTTATCCATTCTTTTCCTATTCGGAGTAGTGCTCAGCAGCACTTCTTGTTTGATCACTCCTCCTGATCCTCCACCAGTACTCTGGATGAAGGCTTTGGATTTTTCAACCAATACTCCCATTCGGACCATGTATGCCAGTGATAGTGAATTACAAATCATTGCGGATGACGAATATGTGCGGATGGCTCCAGACAAATCGGTAAGAGAAAGACGAAAAATGCCTGTGCCTTTTGAGTTTTATAGCTGGCCGGTATTGGCGGAGCATTCTTTTTGTAGAATTACGCGGACAACAGTACAAGGAGGACCAATGATCGAATTGCATCTGGCGGCCAATCCTTCAGAAGTACTTCGGGTGCCTTTTGAAAACCTTAAAACAGACTCTAGCGAAATCTTTATTCCCATATCCCGACAAGCAGCTCCACAAAGCTTGGCTTATAATGATCTGGGCAATCAATTACTTATTCCAGTAGTCAATTTTAATGAAAATAGTCATACCTTCTTTCTCATAGATATTCAATTGGATTTCTCCAAAACCTTATTCACTAAGATTGAAAAAACCCATCGGATAGATATTCTAGAGATTTCTGGTTCGACTACTGATCGGATTACGAATGTCGTTTTTGAGAATGGATTTTATTATGTCATTTCTCTGGATGGCACTTTCCGTATTTCTCCAGATGGAAGCTATCAAAAGGTGATCTCCGACTGGCTATATGATGTATTCCAACGAAATGATACGCTCTTCGCCAGTGGCCGAGGTGGCATACTTTATACTTCTACTACGAATGGAGAAAGTTGGGTGGAACGCAATGAATTGACGGATATCCAATATGTAGACGTCATTAAAGATAAAATCTTATCGCAACGCTTTACGGGTGCCCTTTATGCCGAAGCTGATGCCGATCAAAAGAAGGTATTTCCATTGATCTTCAATGTGGAATTCCCGGAAGAGGATACGGATAATGCTTATGCCAAATTGCTTTATTTCTATGATGCTCATTATCTAGTGGTCCAAAAGGAGGTTTACCTTTCCTGTGGCCTGCGAGTCCAGGAGGAAGAATAGCAGAAATCCCTCACTTTTAATCTTTCTTTTTTCCCCGATTGATACCCGATTCCCGATTCCAAAGCCTTGGAATCGGGAATTCCTGTTCCTATTCAGCAACAGGGTCACAGTTCCTATATCCTAAGCTACTAGATTGGTGTAGTTATTGCAATTATCTTCATTTAAGCCCGATACGGGTAATTTCTAGGGAAAAACCCCCACAATTCCCCTATTTTATGAAGAAAACGAGTATAACATTATTCCTCAGCCTACTGAGTATTTCTTTGATGTTCGGTCAAGGCAACAAATCCTATGATTTCCAACAATTGCTTCAGCAACTGGAATGGGAACTTATTGCCGGAAACAAATGGGCTTTAAGAGATTTAGGAACCCTACTCGACAAAAAAGAATTAAAACCCAAAATCATCGACTTACTTCAGGAAAACACTCTTTTCCGACCGGAAGAAATTGAAATATCCAATTCCCTGGACAAACAAACCTTTCTTGACTTTTACTATACCTACGAAGATTCTTTAGACTTTTCCATCGTTTCAGATGTATTCTACCTGACGCCACCTCATCAACAAAAGGTTAATTATAAAATCATAAAACCTAGCGAAGATGAAGTCATTGATGTCTCCTCTCAGCTTAGGAGTTTGGTTAGAGCATTTGAAATCGCTGTAAAAAATCAGAAAGCAAAAAACATCATTGCAAGCATTGAAAAATTGGGAGCCATAGAAAATCGCGAAGCTTATGAATTTCTACTCTCAGCTACCAAAGAAAATTTCAAACAAATTGCTCCAGCTCCAAGGCAAAAGATATATCAAGCTTTCTTTGAATCGCTCATCAACTATCGAGAAAATAGTTGCCTCGTAGCTTTATTGCAATTGGTAAAAGATCAGCGGATCAGTAAAAAAATCGCGGCGCCTTATTTGACTAAACTTACTAACATTTCAGTAACTGAAGATGGCAACTTCGAAGATATCACTGGACGTTACCAACACCTGATCGACTCTTTACATTCCTTGAACGGAATGATCAAATACGGCTATAAAAAATTATTTTCTTTTCAAGCTTCTTTCTTCTCTTTACCGGTAGATTATTATGGCCGGATACTGAGCGACAATCGTCGTTTTTCCTGGATCAGGCATAATGCCATTGCGGACTTGGCCGAAAGCCAACATCCTAGAGCTTTGTATTATTTGGCGGCACAGGTCTATAAGTTTCGAGAGCGAGAAAACCAAATGGACAAACACGACCTCAACAAATATGTCCAATTGGTCAACAAACTAACCGGACAAGAAATTAGTTTTGGCGGATCTGTTTTAGACTTGGTCAATACCCCAGAAGTACCGGGTGATTATGTCGCCAAACGCCATCTTTTGGTCTATTGGGCTCGGCATCATACGGACTACGAATGGGATCCCAATCATCAAGTATTTATCAACAAGTTGGAAGCCGCAGAGATTACTCAAAACTATGAAAAATTATTTCGTAGACTCCCCTCTCGTAATGATTCGGTTGCCCTTGCTGCTTTTATGCAACTCACCGAAGGGGAACCTGGTGAAATCATGGAATTGGCTCAGAAGTATCGGCAATTGCTCCGCAACTACAATGACCAACTCCCTTCTTTCAAATACCAATTTCTGGAACAATTGACCCTTTTGACGGACTATTGTCGTCGCAATAATTTCTCTTATCGCGCTAGCGACAATTTAGATAAATTGCTAAATCAATTGTATACTTCCACTAGCCCGAAGGAAAGATATCATCTTGAAAATAAAATCATTGGATCGCTCAAACTAAAGGAAGTTACCGCTGTGGAATACTGGGCTTGTTTGCGGGCGAATAAAAGTACGTTCAATTTTTCCGTCGGTAGAATCTTAGATCGTTTTTATAGCAAGCACTGGAATAAGATCATCGCGGAAGAAGATCAATTGCGCTTATATCTAAAGAAAAGTTACCTTTTCGAAAACATCGGTGTTTTGGGGATTTGCAATGCTTATTTGAGAAAATTTGACATCAATGATCCAACGATACAAAACACACTCAACACCCTGGTCAAAGCAGAAACCGACAATGAAATTGGCAATCAAATCATGCAATTGATTGATCAGCCGGAGATTGGAGAAAGCTTTGGTTTGGAAGATTTTTTGGAAGATCCTTTGAGTTTTAGTCGCCGGGAAATCAAAATTTTACCAACGCCTAATGAAGTCGAGTCGGAGCGAATCGTAGAAATGATGCGCAATAGTGAAGCATTGGATTTGGTAAAAATTCTTTTTTATTACCTGCGTTTACATCCGGCCATTGAGGAGGTTCCTTATTTGTTTACTTTGATTGATGATGATCGGGTATTGAGTGATCGCAAAGGAAAGATCATTACGGTTGGTTCTAATATTATTCCGATCATAGAAGATGTCTACAGCTACCACTACCCTCCTGACACGGACATAACACCAACAAACCAAGCCGCCTGGAAAAAGCATTGGGTAGAAGATCAGGCCAACTATAAAAACTGGGGCGCCTTTTTCTTTGAGCAAAAAATACAACAACTTGCCTTACAAGAGGAACTGGATATTGAAGACATTAATCTCATTACAGAGTCTCCTTATTTTCAGGAGCAACACAAAGATGCTTGTTTGACTGCACTACAAAAAGTAGTGCCGGTAAAAAACATCAAGCGATTAAATATTGAACCCAAATTATCGGCCAAAGAAGATTTAAAATATTTTACGGACATCGATTTTTCTTATAAAGAGCTGGATGATATTCCCAAATTATTTCAGGAAAATGATCCTCGGGAGATGATCAATTTTATCATGAAAAAATCATTGACTTTTGAGGTTAGT
>CALLVY010000255.1 GCA_938015925.1 uncultured Saprospiraceae bacterium | reverse complement strand
GAAGGTCGGTTTTAATTGACCGTTAGTTTGTATTGGGGAGTTGGGTTCATGGGGCAAAAATAAATGTATTCTCCTTTAGCCAAGGTGACTTCACTCGTCAAGACCGCTTTTCCGGGTTTAACGGTTTCGGTAACATAAGCTTCTTTGATGTGGTGTTCTTGCTGTGGCTTTCCTTCTGGAGCGAGAACAAAACCTACTTCATGGTCTACTGCATTATTAGCGATTTCAAATTGGTAAGTTCCAGCGCTAAGCGTCAAACTCTTGACGGTAAACTCTCCAGGAGTTTGTTCCAATTTAACGGTTTTAACGGCGTTTTGAGAAAAACCAAAATTAACGATTCCAATAAACGCGATGAGGATTAAAAGTGCTTTCTTTTGCATGATTATTATTTTTAAAAATTGTTTTAATTAAATTAACATTGCAAAGATGCGCTACAAAGGAGTTCGTTTTCTAGTCTTTTATTCCTTGGGTGTTGGCAATAATTCCCGTTAGGCCGAATTTCTGAAATCAACAGGCGAAACCCCCTGATTCTTTTTAAAAAATCGACTAAAAGTCTGGACATCATTAAAGCCAATTTCATAACCAATATCCGAAATGCTTTTATCGGTATACTTGAGTAAGCGATGTGCTTCCAACATAATTCGGGCTTGAATAAACTTCAAGGGAGTGGTATTCCCCATTTTTTTAAATAGGTTAGAAAGCGTTTTGGGAGATTTATGGAGGAGGGCGGCATAGTCTGCCACGGTATGTTTTTCTTTGAAATTGGTTTCTACCAAATAATTAAAACTGCGGACGAGGTCATTATTTCCCGGATCAATCTTGGTGTAATTCTGTTGGCGTTTGTAAATGCGCGTACAAAGAATCAAAATTCGTTTGAGCATCATTTGCAACATTTCCAATTGGAGATTGTCTGCCGATTTCATTTCGAACACCAACATTTTCCAAGTCGTTTCCAGTATTTCCAATTCTTCTATGGCTGGTTGGATGATGGGCGTGGTACTGGAGCCAAAATACAAAATGCCTTTACAACCCACTTCGCTATCATGATCCAGAATGCAATAAAAAGGCTTGTTAAATCGGAGTAGTTTTAATTCCTTAATGGTCACCGTTTCGATTTGGTGAAACTCCGTAAGACATAGAATATCATTGGTGTTGAAAGTGTGTTCGATAGAATCTATAATCAATCGATTGCCATCCGAGGCAAACCAAATCAGCGAGAGTTCATTTTTTCTGGACGCTTTCAGTAGACGACAATTCTGTGGCGTAATGTCTATTAGTTCAAAGTATTCTTGGTTTTTTCCTTCGAATTTCATTTTATTTCTTTAGCGTGATCTTGTCAATTAATTTGGGGGCTAAGTTCCTGAAAGCTTACAAATAAAAGCAGTAGAAGGTTGCGGAAATCCCTTCTTTTTTACCAAAATCCTGTTCTCCCCGACAATGTTTATTCAATCTCCGGAATCTTAATGATCACTTTTGTACCAGCGGCATTCTTATTGGGATGATACAAGTCTTTTATTTCAATATCAATATGATAGTCTTCTACTTTACTCAGGACCTCCCGTCTTTCATCAATGATTTGCATGGCCCGCGATTTATAATTGAGCACCGATCTTTTTTTAATTTCCTGTGCTTTTTCTCTACCAATACCATTATCCTCTAGTGTGACCAAAAGTCCTTCGTCTTCCATCGGCGAAAAATCAAGGGCTAAATTGCCGAGGCCTTCTTTGTGAAAAAGACCATGGTTGATGGCATTTTCGATAAAGGGTTGGAGCAGGAGGGAAGGGATGTAAATCTGAGCAGGATCTAGTTCCGGATCGAGGGTGATGCTTGCGGTAAAGCTGTTTTTAAAACGCAATTGCTCCAGTTGGATATACAGGCGAAGCATTTCTATCTCTTCTGCTAAAGTGATGTATTTGTTTTTGGAAGATTCCAAAAAGAGCCGCATCAGGCGAGCGAAGCTCGTGAGGTAAGCATCGGCTTTTTCTTTTTCATTGGTTTTGATAAAGTATTGAATGGCACCGAGCGAATTGAAAATAAAATGCGGATTCAACTGCGCCTGCAAAGCTTGCAATTCCAGTTCTGCAAATTTCAGATTGGTCTCACTTTTTTGGGCCTCTTCTTCTTTGAGTCGCGCAAATCGCCTTTTGTTCCAAAACCAAAAAATACCAAGCAAGAGACTCGCCAAAGATAATATAAACCACCAGGTCAGAAAGAAAGGAGGTTTTACCTCTATGGTCAAGATGGGGGCTTGGGGAAGATTTTTAGGGAAACTTTGCACCGCCGCCAAGTACAAAGGATAGGTGCCTTTTCGCAGGTTGCGGTAGCGCAGCGGAATGTTTGGGTCAATGGCTTCCCACTGAGAATCGTATCCGGCTAATCGCGTCAAGACCTTTTGTCCTTTCTTCTGCAAATAATCGGTGTGGTAAAGGTCAAACTGAATATAAGTGAAGTCGTAAGGAAGGACAATATTTTTTAAGGTGCGCAATCCTTTGGTCTGTATAATCGTGGAATCATTATCTCCAAAATAAATCTTTAAAGCAGATAAACCCACGCGGTTTTGTTCTTCGTTTTCTAATAAATCTGCTTCGTAAAAACTATTGGCACCATTTAAATTTCCGAAATAAAATGCTCCCAATCGACTTTTATAAAAAGCATAACGATTAAACTCATTGTAATTGAATCCTGAGGTCGTATTGAAATTGGTGAAATAACCCAAGGTGCGATCAAAATAAGAAAGACCATCAAAAGTGCTGAGCCAATAATTGCCATTGCCGGTAGGTAGAATGCCACAAACATTATCATTGGCCAATCCTTTTTCCTTGTTGTATACGCTAATGTCTTGATTGGAAATTTGGAAAAAAACCAAACCTCCTCCATTGGTTCCCAAAAGCAAAAGATCTGAAGCTTCTTGATGAATCGTGATGATGTGGTCTTCTGGTAAAGTCGTATTTTCGGTATGGTAAAGATTAAAACTTTTATTTTTTAAATCTACCTTGCCTAAGCCCTGAGTCGTACCGATCCAAATGGTGGAGTCTTGTCCGCGATAACAATATCTTGGAATAGAAAAACGACACTCAATCCCCAGGCTATCCAATGGGACATAATTTTCTGTCCCGAAATCAAAGAAAGACAGTTGCCCAATATTTTCGGTATCGTGGTGTCCAATCCATAATCCTTTTCCTGGTTCCAGATCGAGAGAGCGAATGTTTTCGGGATGTGGAAAAAGTTTCCATTCTTCTGTTCGAGGATCAAAGCGAATCAGGATGCCACTAAAACTTTTCCGACTACAGATTTTAAACCAAAAGAATCCCTTTTGATCTTTGATGAGTTCTCCACCACAATTGAATTGATAGAAATTATTTTTGCTCAAGGCATTGATTCGCAAAGTATCTACGACGGGATGCATGCTGTCTTTTTGCGCTCGCGGATTATAGCGAAATAGATAATCATTTTCCGAAAGGAAATAAATTTGCCCCTGATCGTCTTCATTAATTCCCTTGATGATGGTTCCCCATTCATCCGATTTTAAAGTTCGTCGAAGGTAACTTTTTACCTGATCCTGCTCTTGGCGAATATGGTGAACATTACTTGGCGTAGCGATAAAAATGGAACTTGCAAAATCATTGGAATACAAAGTAGAAGCTCTTGGAAAGCTTTCCGTAAGCCAATTCATATCTAGCCATTCTCCCTGATTGTATTGCCAGATTTCTGACAAGGCAGAAGGATATTCACCTGCAATAAAAACGAGTTTGTGGTGGCGATCTTCTCTTAGGCTTTTTATGATTTGGGTAAAAGGGGTTTCTATTTTTTCTAAGGCCAGCTGACCCGCAGGTGCCTGCCAGAGTTCGAGGTGGTCTCGGAAGTTAAACCAAAGATTGCCGGCTTGGTCGCAATGTAGGATTTTGGGTTTGCTGGGTTGAGGGATGTCCTCGTTTTGAAAATCCAGTGCTTGTTTCCAGATTCCCTTTGAAAGTCGATAGACGCCCTGGTTTTCGATGGCAACCCAGTGTTCGGTTCCATTGGTGGTATAGCTTTTTCGTTTGGGAGAAAGGTCGAAATCTACCCGTTGGCTACTGATTTCTACAAAACCTTCCTGTGGTAAGCATTGATAAATATGAATGGAACGTTTGCCGTGAATGGCTATAAAAACACCTTTGCCTGGGAGACTACACACATCAATCAGATTTTCGTTGGGGGTTTTAATGGCATTGATGTCGATGAGCTGAGAGGTTTCCGTATCCAGGTTGAATTGTTCAAAACTTGGCGGACTAGTGGCGGTAGATAGAATAATATTTTGATTTTCATCCTCCATGATTTCTACAAATCGTTCGCCATGGAGTCGGAATTTCCCTTGACCCGGCGCATCATTGAAAATGGTTTGATGCACCCCATCCCAGCGAATGATTCCTTGATCGGTAGCCATCCAGAGTAAACCGTTTTTATCAAGGAAAAGATCATTGATAAAATTGGCGCTGGTGATTTTGGTATCGGTGTTGGAAAAAATGGCTTGAGAAGAAAGTTTTTGTGCTTTAAGGCAAACACAAGTTAGGCAGGATAGGCTAAGAAGTAGAAGCCAATCACGTCCGATTTTTTTTAATGTTTCTAAGTGTAAATAATTTTGCACGCATGAAGTTAATATTACTTTTGCAATTTTTTTGAAAAAAAACCACCCAGCTATACTCCGTAAATGCTATTGCATTTTAACCGAATCAGAAGCAAAAGAAACTAAAGCGCCTCCTCAATCCGATTGGGGTAATCCGTAATGATCCCATCCACTCCAAGGAATAGTAAGCGTCGCATATCGGTCACTTCATTCACCGTCCAAGGAACCAACCGCATACCTTGTGCATGAACCTCATCGACCATTTGTTGATTGATGACCTCAAAATAAGGACTGTAAATGGTGGGTTTAAAAGAAAGCCTTTGCAAATTATCTTGAAAGGAATCGGTGTTTTCGACCAGTTGTGCCGTGACGATTTCAGCTTGCTGTTGATGAATGGCTTCGAGTATATTGAGGTCAAAAGATTGCAAGGTCACTCTTTCGAGTAAATCCAATTCCTTTAGTTCTGCTAAAATCAGTGCTACAAAATCTGCAGGGGCAGGCGTGAAAATACCGTAATAATCAGCTTGGCTTTTGATTTCAATATCGTAGAAGGGGAGTGGGCGTTCCAGTTCTTTAGCTTTGGCATCCGCAGCTTTTACCATGTCCTTGAGCGATGGCTTATGAGTAGCCATGGCTTTTTGGTCGGGAAAGCGGGCATTGCCACGTAGACCACAGTCGTAGGTTTTGATTTCGGCATAGCTCATTTCATAGATCTTGAGCGTTTTGGCTTCTGCTTCGCTGACGAATTGGCCGTCGGGTTTGGTACAAATATGCTCCGACATCCAGGGCTCATGCGTGATGATGACTTGTCGATCTTTAGAAATAGCCACGTCAAGTTCGAGGGTTTTGACCTTTGGGTATTCCAGGGCTTTTAAAAAAGCGGGAATGGTGTTTTCCGGGAGCAGCCCTCGGGCGCCGCGGTGGCCTTGCCAATCAATTTCTTTGCTTTGCATAGTGGAAGGAGTATTCTTTGAATTTGTACGATCTGTATTCGCATTGCAGGCGAAGATAAGCAGGAAAAAAAACAGGAAGAAATGCCGCATGGCTTTTTTTGGAAAGATAGGAGGTTTTTTTGAGGATGAAAATTTGAAAGGAAATTGTTATGCTAACTGAAGGATTGTTGTTATATTTGGTGTTAGAGGAATTGGCCTTTCACGTTTAACGAAAGAAAGGAGAGCTAGTCGCCTTAAAAGATTGTAGGTTTGATCAATTGTTTCTCCTGTATAAATGCTTATATCTTATATAAAGATAGTTAACGATTTTAGTGGAAATGGGTGTTTTGTTTTAAAAAAAAATATAGATTAATTCTTTGGGGTAAGAAAACTACTATAATGAAAAGTATAATTATTGGACTCGGAAAGAGTACCTCCGAAAGGATGATCAAGATGTACGTTAGATACTTTCCTTTAGAGAAGGATATAAAGAATTTAATTTATTCTTTATCGATAACACCAAAGGAGCGGATTAAGGTAATTAATAGATTAAGGGTTCATAATATATTTGGTACTCTTTGGTCTAATACAGGAGCTGTAATCGGATTACTTTTAACATTATCTTCTTTTTTGATAACTATTTATCTTTCTACAATTGGAATCATCCTCAATCTTTCTGAAAACCTTGAACTAGCCAAAATAAATCCATTTCTATCTTATGCGCCATATTTTATATATTTTTCATTGATTATGGTTTTTCTATATTATTTGATAGTAACCATCACTCCCATACTTTTGCACAAAATCGTTACTAGTCTTCCTCCCAAACAATATGCTGAGATAAGTTTATCAAAACTAAATCAATCTGATATACTTTCCTTTATATCTTACAAAATGTGGCTCTTATGTAATGAGTTTACAAAGGGGGTAATCGTTCCTAAGTGCTATCAAGAATTATTTAATGGAAATGGAGCATTTGATAGAAGAGCTTATCAAAAACTTTCGCTTAAGCCCAGCAAAAAAGATAGTAATAGTATAAGTCCATTACTTAAATCTACGAATGATCTAAAAAAGCAGATTAATTACTTTAAAGCATATTTTTATGATGAAGTACAAAAGTGCACTGAACTTAGAAATTTATCAGTTTCAAAATTGGGAATTTTACAAAGAGAATTTTGTCACCACATTCTTAAATTTTCACCACCAATTTTTGAATTAAGAATAAATACTCTAATAACTAATGTTGAGACAATTTCGTACATACTTGAATTAGATAATAAAGCAACTGAAGAATACATGTTTGTTATTGAAGATTGTATGAAAGAAATAATAAGGATTGTTAAAGATATTAGGGAAGTAAGAATGAGAGCACTTGGTCAATTGGTAGTTTTTAACGATATCCATGAATGTTTAATTAATCTTTCTTCCACAATTTCTACGTCACAATCATTAAAGATTTTTACACGTGGTTTAGCATCTCTAATAGCTAAACTTGGGTCTATTGATGAAGATAATAATAAAGTATTCCTTGAAGTGAAATCATTGTTGCATAGAAGCAAAGCTCATTATGGAATTGATCTTTTAATATCACTTGAGAATTTTTATCGATCAAATTTTTCCCCTAAAGATAAGAGGTATAGGGTTCCTGAAATCATCTATGACATTATGCACAAAAAAGAGAAATTGAATAATATTTTGGATGAAAAAGATTATTTAATTAAAATAAGAGCAGATTTGTTGAGTAACTACAGAGTTGCTATGATAGATTTAGTACTTAATTTTAAACGGGAAATAAGGAAAGTGAAAAATGAAGATAATGGTAATATTTTTATTTTAGTTTTTGGGTATAGTAGAATGGTGAGAAATGTATTAAAGGCATCTGTTAATGAGTTAAAAGCTAAAAAAGTAAAAATTTTTGTAATGAAAGAGAATGATATAGAAATGCTAGACACAAGAATGTTTCGATTTGAATTAAATGATGAAAAGCCTAGTAAAAATTATCGTTCAAGTTTTACTTCTTCGGATCTGTTTTTTTACAATCTTTTAGAAGTTTCAGATAAGTTAATCATGTTGGCTGGGGCAGAAGCTTATAGTAAATCAACTAATAGATTGTTGCATACTAATAATTATCAAAATAGAATTGAGAGCTTGATCGCAAAATTAACTCCTGAAAAAAGAAAACCTTTTCCGAATGTTTGGGTTGTAGGTGGGGAGTATAAAATTTACGATACATTTCCTTCCGAAGATTCGCTTTTTGGGAATGAATTTTTTTCGGATCATTATGATAAATCGGATTTTTATGATTTCACTGATCTGGTAGAAGCAAAGCGATTTAAGCTAATTACAAATAAGAAATAATTTCCTCTATTAAATTCTTGAAATACTGATTCTCTAAAATGAATATGACAGGTAGTACCGAAAAAGAGCCTTTCCAAATACATGGAAAGACTCCTGAGGAATTGTAATTCAACTAGTTTTCGATTTTGCTTCTAAACGGATAATATTACATTACCATGTTTTGAAGTTCCATCTCAAAGTTTCCTAAGTCATTTTCGCTTAACTCACCACATTTGATTATTTCTTGGTGGTTTGGTGCGTTTACAGTGATGGTTCTAATGTTGGTATATAAACTGCCATCAGGGCATTCTACGACCGTGATAAGTGTAACATCAACTCCTCCTAATGGGAATCCACCACACAATTGGAAGAAGTTTCCACCAGCCATTGGTACTTCAAAAGCACTATTAAGGCTATTGACATAGATGGATACGGAGACCATGGCACCTGGGCATGGAAGATCACATTCGATGATCACATCAAGGCAATCTACCGGGTCGCCAGGTAGTTGAGTAAGTATATCTACATTGACCCATCCAAGGATGTTTTGGATCAAGTATAAAGCGTCTCCGTTTCTATTGGTTGGATAGATTACTCGAATGATTTCTCCGGTAGGTTTCCAGATCACTTGTTCACCAGTTACTTCTCCAACATAAACTTCCATTCCTTCTTTGACACCACCTGTGTTTTCTGCCGGTAATAAAATATTCAAATTACCCGTTCCGTCCAAAGAAAGCTCTTCTCCATCTTGAGAGATTCTCAAAAATACTTCTCCTCCTGATTCTAAAATACCCAATTGGCCATCGTCATCGGCTAGTGTTTGCTTGCGCAGCAAAATCATTTCAGGAACGGTGTAGATTTCAATCAATTCTACGTCGATGTCTCCGCGAACACGTTCTCCTTTTGCATTCACCAAAGCATTGTTGATTTCAACTCGGGTTCCAGATTTTCCAAGTACCTCGTAAGTTCCGTTACCCCAATCACTGGCTTTGATTTGCTGAGTGTGATCCGTGATATAATCTTGCAAAGTGTTTTGTTGTACTTTGGTATCTTCTACCAGGATATCTTCTTTTTGTTGGCACGAAAAAAAAGCCACAGAAAACGCAAGCAATAAGAGTGCGCTGAAAAAATAGTTTAAATTTAATGTTCTTAACATGATTTTGATTTTTAAGAGTGGTTATAGAATAATGATTTCGATTGATTAAGAATGCAGACAAAGCTTTGTCTGGCCATGCAATGAGGAATCATTGGATAGCAGGGCTGTTTCCACAAAAGGTGGAATGCATTGGAGCGTCACTCTAGTCTAAGTGTCGGCTCTTTGGTCAGTTAAAATGTGTTAGAATATTAGTAGGGTCGATTCTTCAAATGGTCAAAGAGAATCACAGAATCTTATTTTGTTTTGTTCTATTCAAAAATACAACAAATGTTTATTGGTGGTTAGGTCATTTTGCGCCATTTCAGGACAGGGGCTTTGATTGTTAATCTTGTTGGACTTTTGAGTAGCCTAGGACGTCTTTGATCTCCTTTTGCTTTTGCGGACAAATCAATCCTCGGGGAACTTGCAGGTTTGATTTTTTTAGCCAACGTTGTAAAGTTCGTAGACTGATACCAAGGTCTTGAGCGATTTGATGTTTGGTTTTAGGGGAATCCATGTTTTTTATTTTAAATTTAGGTTCTCTTGTAAGTATAAGCATGAATTTTGCTTTGCGTGACAATATTGTTTGAATTTTTTTGTAATAGGTCTTTACCTTGTTAAACCATACGCCGAATGAAAAAAATAATTACTGTTTTCTATCTCGTTATTTTGTTTTCTTCTTGCACCAATACTACTTCCCCCGAAACCACTCCCGCTCCGCCCATCGACGAAGCGGCCATTGCAAAGATCAGCCAGCAATTGGTCATCGATTCTTTTGACGAACTTTTTTCCAACCTGGATTCTACCAAAATAAGAGACTATTATACCGAAGATTTTTTGCTCCTGGAACATGGTGTTTTGTGGACCAATGATTCTATCGTCGATTTTCAAAGACGGTCTTCTCAAAATCCCGAGCGCGCAAAGCGCCTCAATAAAATTGATTTTATCTCTACCAAAGTTTACGAAGAATCGGTTTGGATGGCTTATCACAACACCGCGACTTTTTGGAAAGAGGAAGAACAAGTAGGCGAAGTCTATTGGTTGGAAAGTGCTGTAGCAGTCAAAGAAGAGGAAGGGTGGAGATTGGAGATGTTACATTCTACTTATGTGAATAAATAAGGTTTTTTGGCCGCGGTTTTTTTTCAAAGAATCCTAAATAATAAAAAAGCCCCAACATCTCTGCTGGGGCCTTCCAAAATAAAATCCTATTTCTTGAATCTTAATTGAAATTTATCGCGGGTCAATTCAGTTTTTTGATCACCGCTTCGGTAGTAGCAGTACCTTGTAATCCGACGACGACATTGGAACCATTAAATTCGCAATCATTTTCATAACAGTCCTCAAATAAATCATCTAGTTCTTCTTCATTATTGATGGTTTCTTCGGTACCATCTTCTAGTATTACGGTAATGGGAAATTCTAGGGTCGGATCTTCGGAGCTGTTTGGATTGGCCTCGTACCAGGCGTCTACGGCAGCGTAAAGTTCATCGAGATCATTTACCGGGATTGGACTCGCTCCGGGAAGAATCAGGTTGATGGGGAATACAATCTCAAAGCATTCTTCAAAATCATCGCCGTAGCATTCTTCCACTAGTATTTCCAGTTCCTCGTCGCTATTGATTGCGATTGGATCCTCTTCTCCTTCAAGACTTACTTCTATTGGATATACAAAACTTGGATCCTCTTCACTATCCGGATTTTGATCGTACCAGTTTTCTACCGCATCTTCTAATTCATCGTCATCATTGACTGTAATAGAAGTGGCATCGGGAAGTACCACCGTCAAAGGATATATAAATTCAAAACAGTCATCCTCCCATTCGTCGTCGTCAAAACAGGCGTCAATTAATTCGAAGAGTTCGTCATCATTATTGATGCTTTTATTTTCTCCATCTTCCAAAACGACATTGACAGGATAGACCAGGGAAAGGTCTTCTTCTTCGTTTGGATTTTGTTCGTAGAAAGCAATGGTGATGTTTTCCAGTTCCTCATCGCTATTCGCTTGAGCGGTGGTGCCATCAGGAAATAGAATACTCAGTGGGTATACAAAATCAAAGCAAAAATCTTCGCAATCTTCAAAGCATTCTTCGCTTTGATCGGTACTGTCTTGCATGTGGTCGTCGTCTTCGGAGTCTGTTGCTGTGTTCGTTTTAGACAGTCCTTGACTAGTGGTCGTCAAGTCGTCCATCTCATCCTTGTTACAGGCACTTAAAATAAAAATTCCTAAAAAAGCAAAAAGTAAAAAAGGGAAAACATTCAATTGTTTCGACATGTTATAAAGGGTTTAGTTTGAAAATAGAAATTCCAGGCAACATTTTGCATAGCAAAGTTTGCGGAAGATCTTTTGGTAAATAAATTTTTGAAAAAGAATACTATCTATTTGCTGTATTTTGTAGCCTACAAATCCAAGACAATCGAGCTTGGGTTTCCCCCTATGTCTCTTCTAAAAAAAAAATAAACATTTTTTTTAGGCGATAGCATATCCTTTTAAAAGAGAAGACTTTTTTTACTTTTTCAACCAATCTCTAAAGTCAAAATAATCTAAAATATTATCATTGACCAAAGGAGGTGTTCCTGCAAATAAGTCGCGAAACAATTTCTGTTTTAATACCACAATTTGAGCTTTTGGAGATTTACTGGCTTTGGAAAAAAAGGAAAGCAATACCTTTTCAAAAGGCTGTATCTTATTTTGCTTTTTGAGAAAACGCCTGGAATTATCTACCGAATAGCGGAGTACCATATTGTTACCTAATTCTAAATGGATGATCAAGTTCAAAATTCGAGCATAGCGTTCGAGGTCGCCGCGTCTGTATGGGAAGCGAGTACTATTGATGGCATTGACCCAGTGCAAGGATTGCATCAGTTGGCCTTCTAGAAAATAGAGATGGGCAAATTGATACCAAAGCAATAGATAGTATTCTTGGGGGACTGAGGAGCGATGAGTTTCTAAAAATTGGACTACTTCTTTTTGCAGATGCAATCCGCGGCTAGTATCACGGGTATCTCGATAAACTTCTAATTCCACATTGTAAGCGCGCAGTTGCGTTCGAACGGTTAGCTTTTGAGATTTTCCAGAATGCTGTTGGGCGATGCCCCGTATTTTTTCCAATAGGGGAATGGCTTCTTCATGTCTTTGGTGTTGAATGAGAAAACCCACCTGATTGTTGAGCGCCGAAATATAAAGACTAGGATTTTGTTGGACTAAATTTGGATGCTTTTCAAGTCCTTTGATTTGTAGCAAAATATGCTCATAGGCTTTTTGAGGTTTTCTGTTGATTACATAATAAGTATAAAGAATGTGGTGGTGTAAGGTATTGCCTTGTAAATAAGTAGGCGCTTCGGAATTGGCAAACAAATCTTCTTTTAAGAGTCGACCTTCCGTGTCGTTGATATAGTCAAAGACGTTGGTAGAAAAATGCCAGTATTGATTGATTTGTGCCAATTGTTGGATGGCTTCCGCTTCTTGTTTTATTAATGGATTGATTAACTGCGGGTCTCGACTTTGTCGAGCCAAGAGTAATTTTCGTTTCCAAGCGGCAATCTCTACGAGGTAAATAGCCAATTCATATTTCTTCGCAATCTTCTCTGCTTTTTTGATTTCGTAATGGCAGTGGTCATACAATTCCCGGTCGAACAATAATTCTATATGGTGGATACAAGAACGCACCTCGGCCATGGGCGAACTCTTGTGATGAAAATTGCGAAGACTTTTTAGAATCAGTTGGTACAAATAATTTTTGGTGACGTGCAATTGCTTGCTAAATTTCTCCTGGGCAAATATTTTGCGAATCGCCGCTTCGTCATAAACGTCCTGTTTGACGATAGTATCAAAGAGTCGCAAGTAGTTTTTTCCAACCTTCTGACTAAAACAAAAAATTTTAAAATACCGCTTCTCCGATTTATTTAAAGAGTGAATCAAAGAAAATAAATTGCCTTTTTTATTCATAGGAATTTAAAATTATTAATCTAATTTAGCTTAAATTATCTTGTTTTAATTGATTTTTAATGTAAAATTTGAATTTAGAAACTTACGTTTTTCGATTTTTTCAACTAAAACACAAAATGTTTATTTCTATTTTTGCTATACAATCATTAGAAAGAAGCTTTAAAGCTCTTCGATTTCTAATTTTTTTGAAAACCTATTACTCACAAAAAAATGATACATTATGGCAAATGCAATCAACTGGTTTGAAATCCCCGCGACCAACCTTAGCCGTGCAAAAACCTTTTACACCAAAGTTTTTTCTTCCGAAATGGCCGAACAAGAAATCCAAGGTATCCAAATGGCTTTTTTTAATGCCGCCGATAATGGAGTCAGTGGCGCTCTTTGCGTAGGAGAAGGCTACGAACCTTCCACTAAAGGAACTATTCCCTACCTTAATGGGGGAGATGATTTGCA
>CALLVY010000254.1 GCA_938015925.1 uncultured Saprospiraceae bacterium | reverse complement strand
GTATCCCAAGATTCCTGGACTTCTTCGAATTGTTGTTGCTCGTTTTTTTCTGGTCGGTATTCCCGGAGTTTAAAGTAAGCATTGATCCCGATAAAATCCAGGGCATCCCAAAAGTGAACCGATTGGTAGTTGTCAAAATTGGCCGCATAAGTCAGTTGACCCGAATAAGATTGACGCACTTCCGCAATGAGTTGATACCAAAGTTGCCGCTTAAAAGAACGCCTTTGATTAATCGCTGCAATTGGATCAGGAGCATTGGCAAAAGCAACCTCTTGGGCCCAACTCGTTTTGGTGGCCACTTCATCTTGCAAATACTTTTCTAAAGATTGATAGTTGACTTCTTTTCCCCGAACCCACAAATCGTCCGCAGGTATTTGGCTGCTAAAAGCCATTCGATCAGCGATATAAGCACTTTGCTTTTCTGGGTTGAGGTAGTACGTTTCCAATTCGGGGATTTCTTCGACCGGACTAGTGGCACTGAGTATGCGCATTTCACTCCCAATGGCCATCACATCTACGCCTTCTGCTTCGCATATCTCGGCCCAAAAATTAACGAAAGTAGTGTACGATTTAAACCATTGTTCTAGCTGCTGCTCTGTTTTGGGTAGGATCATTCCATGCCAAAGGAAAGCATTTTCTTCAAAATAATGATCCAACAAAATCCGCGGAATCAAAACCACTTTCATTCCTTTTTTCTTAGCCGCTCTGATTTCATCGACCACTTTTATATCTTCTTCGTTCCACCAGATATTGGAATCGTTCCAAGCTGCTTGGCGGACATAAACGGTGACGGATACGGTATTCATTCCAACGTCTTCTAATACCGTAACCCAGTCATTGTGATCGGGTTCGTTGACTTGGATGCCGCCGAGAAAAAAGGTCGAGGACTTGGGGGCGTGACAGGAATAGAAAGAGAGGAGGATTAAAAAAAGGAAGAGTTGAGGAAATTGTCGAGTTCGTTCAGCCACTTTTCTTGGAGTTAGTTGAGGAACAAATGTACAAAAGATTTGGATATTGGAGGGGGTAGGAGACTTCTTTCTGTAGTAACTGTCGGGGAGTATTTTAAAGAAGATTGAGAGTGAAGAACTGGAAATTGAACCTTGGAAAATTTGAGAAAATGGCTTTTCACCGCAAATGCAGACCAAGATCTATTTTTCATCAAATTTCCGGATGATCTAGAAAAATAAATCGGTACATAGACGCATTAACAAGGCAGATTCCATAAATTCATTTTAAGAAAAAAAAGACCTTTTTTCTAAGGTGCTGATTATTAGTGATTTAGGGTTTGTTTTTGTTGAAAAATAAATCCACCTCGATTTTTATCTTAAGCAAAGATTCTCCATTGCAACAGTTGCCATGATCAAGAGATCTTTTTACCTTGCAGGAAATGAGTAAAAGGAAATTCTTCTTTGTCTTTTTGGGAAGTCTCTTGTGGTGCCTAACAGGCGCAGCGAGTTCGACTAACCCAAACTTGCAGGTGGATTTTTCAATCTCCTCCGGTGTTCAATATTCCCCCAATTCCATTATCGTTCCTTTTGTCTTTAACGGTGGCTTAGTCATTGTCAAAGCTCGAGTGGAAGAAATGGAAGGCAATTTTGTTTTAGATACTGGCGCGAGTGGTTTGATTCTGAACGAACGCTATTTTACGGCAGATCAAGCATTAGTAAATTTACAAGGTATGGGTTTGGGCGGAGCGACCAGTCCGATTGGGGAATTAGAAGTGGACAGTTTGCAATTGGAAGAATTGAGTTTCCAGCGAGTCAAAGCGCAAACCTTAGATTTGACACCAATCGAGCAATCCAAGAAAAGTAGAATCCTGGGCTTAATCGGTTACGATATTTTAAAAGACTTCGAAATTTTATTTGATTATCGACAACGCATTCTAACTTTTTCCAAAACAGACGAGCAGGGAAATATTCTGACGGTGTTACCACATACGTTAAACAAAGCCGATAGTCTTCCATTTCGCCTAGCTAATTTTATCCCCCTCATCGAAGTGGAAGTCAATGGCAAAAAGAAAAGGATGGGCATGGATACGGGAGCAGAATATAATTTGTTGAATATCAAACGTTGTAAAGATGTACTTTCGGTATTTGCAATTAAAAAGACGATTGAGGTAGCTAGTCCTGGAGGAGGAAAAATAGAAGCGCTGGTTGGGAAACTTTCTCGCGTGGTGCTCAAAGATAAATATCGCTGCGGAACTATGTCAACGGTATTGACCAATTTAAAAGATTTAGAAACCATTTATGCCTGTAAGTTGGATGGGATTTTGGGCTATGATTTTTTTGCCACTTGGCTGGTGAGTATCAATTATAAAAAACAAGTACTCTATTTGCATCCATTTAATTCTACTAAACCATAAGCATATGAAATATCTTATTGGCTTTGCTTTTTTCTTGTGTCACCTGATGGCTTTTGCTCAACAGGATTCCCTTCCTGTGTATTTTATTGAAGAGGAAGAGGTGGTATTGGAATTCGATATTCGAGACTACGAAGATGGCAAGGATGCACTATTTTCTGATGTTCTGGAAATCGAAGGTTTGGATATTCTGGAGATTACCAAGCCTCCTTATTTTTGGACTCAAAACGATTGGAAATTACTAAGAGTTAAGGAACATATATTTCAACTTCGTAAAGAATTGGAAAAGTGTGATGATGTCTTGCCTTGGATAGATAGATATGTTTTGAAAAAAGAATCTTATAGCGCTGGTTCGGAAAGATCAAATGAATCAGAATCTTCTGTTTGGTATAATCGAAAATTCAAAAACCGAAAAATGGTAGGAGAGATTTCAGAAGATGG
>CALLVY010000253.1 GCA_938015925.1 uncultured Saprospiraceae bacterium | reverse complement strand
TCATTACCACAGTTCCATCTTCGGTCAAAAACTGAAAATAGTAGAGATTGTTCTTCTTTGTTCGAAAGGCACGGTATCTCATAGATTAATAGTTTAGAGATTGAAAAATAGGGTTTAAATATATGCTAAAATAATAATAATAAGTCCATCGCAGAATTTGCAAAGCAAATTAATCATAGTACCACTTTGATTTGTTAATCTCCTTGGGTTTTCCAGTTTTTTCACTGGAAATTAAGGGAAAACAAAAAAGTACAGATTGTTTTATTTAGTAGAAGTACAAAATGGGATTACAGGAAGAGAAACTAGGCTTTTTTGCCTATTTGGGGCTAGTTTTGGAGTTAAAAAGGGGCATTTGGCGTTTCTCATCACATAGGAAAGCTGTAAGGTAACAAAAATAGGTTAAAAAACAAGGCCTTTATTAAATATCTGGTTAATCGTTTAAACTACATGTTGTTATGTTTCCTTAGCCTTTTTTTCTCAGTTACGCTAAATATTGACTGATCTAAGAAGGGTCCACATCTACATTTACCCTAACCCCAGAAAAGCCTTTTTGGGATTGCATATTTCGAGTAGCTTCGCGGATTAAAGTCTTCGCTTTGGCGATTAGAGAACCATTGCGTTCTAGTTTGATTAGGATGTCAAGTAGGTACTGATTACGTACTCTGGGAACTCCTGGTACGGCAGGGCCAATGACTCGATTTCCGAGTTGTGCACGCAACTGTTGGGTGAACATTTTTGCCCCTTCATTCAAGAGATTTGGTTGTTTATGCTTCATCGTTATTTTGATCAAACGCATAAAAGGAGGGTATTGAAAATCGTGTCGCTCCTTCAATTCCCTTTGGAAGAATTGCTGAAAATCGTCCTGAAGGATTTCTCCTAAAATTGGATGGCCGGTGTTGAAGGCTTGTATCAGAACTTTCCCTCGTTTCTTCTTTCTTCCCGCACGACCACTCACTTGCGTTATCATCTGAAATGCCCGTTCACTCGCTCGGAAATCTGGAAATTGCAATAGATGGTCAGAACTCAATACGCCTACAATACCCACATTGTCAAAGTCCAGTCCTTTAGTCACCATTTGAGTACCGACCAGAATCTCTATCCGTTTTTCTTCAAAATCATTTATGATACGGGTATGGCCATATTTACCCTTGACCGTATCAAAATCCATCCGCCCGATTTTAGCTTCGGGTAGAAATATCTTTAATTCATCCTCAATTTTCTCGGTACCAAAACCCTGTAAGACCAATTGATGACTACCACATGCCGGACAATTTTTGGGCATCGCCCGCTGGAAACCACAATAGTGGCAACGAAGATTTTGACTAAACTTATGATAGGTCAAACTAACATCACAGTTTTTACATTCAGAATGCCAATTGCAATCGGTACAACGCTGATTTGGAGCATAGCCTCTGCGGTTTTTAAAAAGAATGGCTTGCTCGCCTCTTTCTAAAGCAGCTTTGAGCTCTTCGATAAGTTTGGTCGTAAAATGCGACAACATCTTTTTCTGACGGAATTCTGCTCCCGCATCAATCACCACAATTTCTGGCATTTCTATACCTCCAAAACGCTTTGGCATTTCTACCAAGCCATATTTACCAAGCGTGCAATTGTGATACGTTTCTATCGCTGGCGTAGCGGTGCCGAGTAGGACTTTGGCCTTATTCAAATGAGCCAGGTAGATGGCGGTGTCTCGGGCATTGTAACGTGGCGCCGGATCCATTTGCTTATACGAAGTGTCGTGTTCTTCGTCGACGATGATCAATTTTAAATTGGGGAAAGGCAAAAACAAACTCGATCTCGCTCCGAGGATAAGAGATTTTCCACTCAAAGCCATTTGCCACATTTCTACCCGCTCGTGATTATTGAGTCGAGAGTGATAGACAACGGCTTCGTCTCCGAATATTTTTTTTAAGCGATGGGTAATCTGTGTGGTCAAGGCAATTTCGGGAAGTAAATACAAAACCTGTTCTCCTCTTTCCATTGCTGCTTTGATCAGCTCGATATACACTCTCGTTTTTCCACTTCCTGTAACGCCGTGTAAGAGGACTACGTTCTTTTCTTCGTACTGCTGGTGGATTTCTTTTAAAGCTTTGACTTGTTGTTCGGATAAATCTGGGCTTTCATTGAGTTCCTCTTCATATTTTCCAAAGCGACTTACTTCTCTTGAATAGATCTGGATGATCCCTTTTTTTTCCATGGCCTTTAAAACCGAACTATCGACCTTCGCCAAATTGTAAATCTCCTGGGATTTGACAAATTTTTGTTTTCGGTTGAGTTGGATAAAAACCATCATTGCTTCTACTTGTCGCGTGGCGCGACTCATCAATTCAAAAGCTTCTACGAGTCGATTAGGGTCGGAGGCATACGGCTCTTGTAGACGTACGCAGTTGACCATCTTGGGTTGGTATTTATTTTTGAGTTCTTCCTTGAGATAGATCAATTTTTTATCGAGCAATCTCTGGATTAATGGATAGACCGTTTTTTGGTCGAGGATTTTTTGTATGTCGTCTACACTCAATTCTTTTTGGATACTGAGTGCCTCTGCGATCATAAATTCTTTGTCACTCAAGCCTTCATAATTGTCATCAAATACGGGACTGATGATGATGCGCGTTTCACTAGACAAACGAAAACCTGCAGGTAGGGCTGCACTCATCACTTCTCCAATGGTACAGGCATAATAAGAGGCCATCCATTTCCAAAGTTTTAGTTGGCGATCGTTGATGATGGGTTCTGGATCGAGAACAGAAATAATCGGTTTGGCCCGATAAGCTTCAGGGCTGCGGTCATGGATTTCGGAAACCAATGCGGCATATAATTTCTTTCTTCCAAATTCTACTTCAACTCTTCCTCCCACTTTAACCTGCGGAATCAATGCCGGAGGAATAAGGTAGGTATAAGGTTTGGGTACCGCAATTGGCAAAATGACACTTGCAAAGGTTCCCTCTATTATTGGATGATAGCTTTCCTGACTCAAGTAATTATTTTTGATGGACAAATGTGATGCTAGAGTAAAACCATAATAATGCTTGAAAAGTTTTAATTGAAATTTTTCTAGATCAAAAAAAGACTTCCTGTGCGACTCGAAAAGTATTGGCATGAGCCTCTACAATATCGGCAATTTTTTCAGAATAACCGCCCCCCATGCTTACGGCAATCGGCAATTGGTTTTTATGGCAAAGTTCAAAAACAATTCGATCTCTGGTTTTACAGCCTGCTCTGGAAAGACTCAGGCGTCCCAATTTATCGCTAGCCAATACATCTACTCCGGAAAGGTAAAAAACAAAATCGGCTTGTACCTCATCAATTAGCCTGGGAAGGGTGTTTTTTAAAATAGAAAGGTAGCGTTCGTCTTCGGTTTTGTCGGGTAAGCCAATATCTAGATCTGATTTTTCTTTTTGAGTAGGATAGTTTTTCTCTCCATGCATGCTAAAGGTAAATACCCGAGATTCCTGCTGAAAGATTTGGGCGGTTCCATTTCCTTGGTGGACATCTAGGTCGACGACCAGTATTTTTTGAGCGATATTATCCCGCAATAAAACATTGGCGGCAATAGCGATGTCATTGAGTAAGCAAAAACCTTCTCCGCGATTGGTAAAGGAGTGATGTGTTCCTCCGGCAACGTTCATCGCTACTCCGTGCTGGAGCGCGTAATGCGCGCATTGTAAGGTGCCATTGGCTATGTGGGTTCCTCTGGTGACCAATTGTTCGGATAAAGGAAAGCCGATTTTTCGAATTTCTTTTTTAGTGAGACTTAAGGTTTTTAGTTTGTTCCAATAATCGAGATCATGAGTTAGTAAAATGTCGACCTCGGTCAATGGTGCTGGATGGAATAGATTGCTTTCAGAAATACTTCCTTCGTACAAGAGTTGCTCCGGCAACAACTCGTATTTGATCATCGGAAAGCGATGACCATCCGGCAATTCATATTTATACACAGGAGAATAAGCAATCTTGAGCATAGTGCAAATGTTGGATAACTGAGCGATCCCTGCAAGGGTAATGCACGACAGTGCATTAAGTGAAGGAACCGTGTAAGCGGACGGGAGGCCAATGACAGCGGGCTTGAAAAGAACCGCGAGGTCGGCGCGGAAGATCCATGAGTGTAACGAACTAAAGCGGACGAGCGGCCTAAACCAACTGCGCAACAAGAGTTCTTTATTTATCGCACCAAAGTCACATCTCCACTCAATATTTCTACCTGTCCATTGATGTATTCCAATTCAACAACATAAACAAAGACTGCTGGATTTAATTTCTCTCCTCCAAAGCTACCATCCCAACCAAGATTGGCAATATTCGGTAAGAAACTATTTCTGGAAAAAACAACTTCTCCCCAGCGATCATAAATACTCATGTTTTTGATTTGAATATCATTTCTCCCAGACTGTACAAAGAAAAAATCATTGTCTCCATTACCATCAGGACTAAATCCGTTGGGAATATATACATTGATATCGGTTCTCACTTGAATGAAAATATCGTCGCTTGCTTCACAACCCATACTGTCGCGGATGCTTATACTATAGACGGTGCTGTTAAACGGTTTGGCATAAGGTTCGAAACAATTGTCGCAACTTAAGTAATCCACAGTATTCCACTCCCAGCTAAAAGAATCAATGTTAGTAACAGGGGAGAGCCATACGCTATCGCCCAATTCTATGATCACATCTTCTCCCAAGTCCAAACCAATTTCATTGGCCTGAGGAATCGTAATAGATTGGTCCAATCTACAATTGTTTTCGTCTTCTACTGCCAAATCATAAATACCGGAAGGAAGGCCCGTTAATAAGAATGGAAGATTTCCTACCGATTGAAAGGGTTCTCCATCTACAGAAAAACTATAATTGCTGCCCGGCCCGGTGATGTCTGAAATGATTAAAATACCATCCTCCTCTGCATAGCAACTCGGTCTTTCTGCAAGCAAATCAACGACGGGTTCTGGAGGCGCAGCCAAACTAACGGCTGTTTCGGAAGTACAACCATTGGCATCTGTAGTCCTCACAAAATAAGTACCAGCACCAACGTTTTCGAGCAATGCTCCATTGCCACCATTGTCCCAGGAATAGACATAAGGCCCGGTGCCATTATTGGCGCTTGCGGATAAAATACCATTGTTACTATCTGGACAACTCACCCCATAACCATTAAAATCAGAATCAACAGATGCGACCAAATCAACTTGCGTTACATCTACCATAAAAGTATTATTGGGGACCAATACCGCACATGTTGGATTGGCGGAGGAACTCACATTTGTTAAAGTAAAAGTCGTTGGATTAGTGATGACTACCTGAATGCTTGTGCCATTTGTTAAGCCACTTAGAGGAATAATATTGATCCCATCGGAGTATTCAATATCAAAAGGTCCTTGTCCGGTAAAGTTGAACGTTAACGTTGCGGTATCTCCACTACAAATAACTGGATCTCCAGTTATTCCAGCAGTCATTTCTGCGAAAAAAGAAAGATTGATAATGACGAAACTATCACATCCATGTTGACTGGCTCCCATGATGGTTTCTGAACCCGTTGGATTATTTATGTCATAAACGGTTCCGTTGACCATAATGAAATCGTCTGGACAGAGGGTTTCTTGTAAAGTAGAATCTGCAAGCATATAATAACTAACGGTGATTGCCAAAATAGAATCACAACCATTGCTAGCCATGTCGTTCAATGTTTCACTTCCCATAGGATTACTGGCATTATAAACGGTGCCATTGATGACCAAAGAATCTCCTACACAAAGAATAGTGTCCAGGTTTCCACTTGGCGAAATCAATTCTGTAACCAAAACACTTGCCTCATCCGAACAGCCACTTGCATCACTTACGGTTACCGAATAGTTGCCGGCAGCAAAGACTTCTAGCAGAGAAGTCGTATTACCAGGAACAGACCAGTTGTAATTGGCAAAACCAAAAGTAGCAAAAAGGTCGGTGGTATCGCCTGGGCAAAAATCAAGATTTCCACTGATACTAATGTCGACATTATTGATGACCACCGTAGCGGTTGTTGTAGCTGGTGGGCAAAGAGGAGAACCAATGACCAGGTAAAGAAAAACATAAGTTCCATTAGGATGATTAAATGGATCAAACTCGCCGGTGATTTGATTTAGTGCGCCAGGGAGAGGAGTATTCGGACTTGTCGGATCGGTAGTCCATATCCCTCCGGTTGTACTCATGCTTAGTAAATTGTATAAATCTATTTCCTGTCCCATTTGTGGATTACAAATAGAAGTACTTCCTGGTATACCTGCATTTGCACTTGCCTGTATCGTGATGTTTTGACTGGAAGAAGTCGGACAAGTTCCGGAAGGGTTGTCTAGGGTAAAAGTAATTTCATAAATCCCAGGAGTCGCTCCCGTGGCATCAAAAGAACTTCCGATTAAAGTTGGGGGTGTGCCTGGTGGCATATCTGTGATGGACCAGGTTCCGCTCTCCGTCGTTATCAAAAAGGTATTTAAATCTACTGATTCATTATTACAAAGTGGGCCGGGTGGAATCGTCTCTACACTCGGACAAGCACAAGTTTCTACAACAATGACCATCGTATAAGACTGCTCCGTACAAGGTGCAATGGCACTATTAGTGGTATAAGTGAAATCATAACTTCCAGGTGCAATTCCGTTGAAGTCAACACTGCTGAGATTGGTAAGATCAACTCCAAGTGTCGTCATCCAATTTCCTCCTAAGTCACCTCCAGTAACATAACTCGTGAAGTCCAATGTCGATCCAAGTGCGGTAAGGTTACAAACCGTATCGATAGTCTCTACGGTAGCCAATGGTCTAGCCTGTACTTCTATAGAAACCGTACTAGAAGATAAGCCACAAGGTAGGTTGCCCATTAGGGTGTATTGGAAGGTATAAAGTCCAGCCAATTGAGCGGATGGATTAAAAGTACCTGCAATTGGATCCCATGCCGATCCTGTTGAAGGAACTGTAGAGGTTTCAGTCCATGTTCCTCCTGCGTCTTCTCCAGTCAATAAATCATTAACTGCAATAGGAATATTAGAGTTGTTACAAATTTCAATAGGGGAGCCCACAATTCCTGAATTTGGGGCATCAATGACTGTAAGTATTTGTACCGAAGAATCAGGACATCCAACAATTGGTGCAATATTTAAGGTATAAGTAATTTCATAATCCCCAGGAATAGCGGCGGTGGCATCAAAAATATTTCCCGTCAAGGGAGCGGTACTACTACCAACTGGAAAATCAGTAATGGCCCAAGTTCCCGGTAGGACCGTTATAACCAAAGTGCTTAGATCGAGATTGTCATCATCATTACAAAGATCTGCTGGACTTGCGGTAGCGACATCAGGACAAATACAATTTTGTACGAGAACATCGATTAGATAAGTCTGTTCGGTACAAGGCGCTGTGGCGCTATTGGTGGTATAAGCAAAAGTATAAGTTCCCGGAGTAATGCCATTAAAATCAACCGCATTGATCGGAAGGAGAGAA
>CALLVY010000252.1 GCA_938015925.1 uncultured Saprospiraceae bacterium | reverse complement strand
ACCAATGATTTTCCAAATAACACTTCCTGGAGATTTGTTCCAGCAGATCATGTATTCAATAATCCGCTAAGTCCTTTTTCAAGTCCTTTTCCCGAATCCATCGTCTTTCCGGGTATCATGGCCGATGCGGTTAATCAGGATTTTGTCGCCGTGAAAATTGGGGATGTAAGTGAGGATGCAGATCCTATGAACCTGGTCAATAATACGAAAGTTGAATGGAGCACCAGAGATCAATTATTAGAGGAAGGAAGTGAAATCGATGTGCGGATTGATGTTCAGTATTTTGAAGAGATTATGGCCATGCAGGCAGACCTAGAATTTGATCCATCCGTTCTGGAACTGGTAGCAATCGAAGGAGCAGAAATGCCCAATTTGCTTTGGGGCGAAAGCCGTTTTTCGGAAGGACTGATTCCTTTGATTTGGCATGATGTATATGCTGCGATAGCAGGACAAAGTTTAGATCCGGGTACGGCTGTTTTAAATTTGACTTTCAAAGTCCATCAATCGGGCCAATACCTTTCAGAGGTCTTAGCTTTACAAGCGGCTAATCCAAGAAATATCGCTTATGATAAAGAACAAACATCCAATCCTGTTTATTTGCTTTTCGATACAGCAACACCCATAACTCAAGGAGAATCCTTTGCTTTCGAATTGGGACAAAATCAACCCAATCCATTTTCCAATACGACTTTGATTCCATTCTATTTGCCAAAAGGAGGGGAGCTTAGGCTGAACATTTATGATGTGGCAGGAAAATTGGTCGAAAGCCAACAATCTTATTTTGCAAAGGGGAATCAGAGCCTGGAACTTGATGCTCAGGTGTTTCCTGGAGCTGGACTATATTTCTACGAATTGAATTTTGACGGACAAAGCCTCTTACGACGGATGATTATCCAATAAGAATTTGTCCCCGTAATTCCCACTTAACTTTACCTTTAATAATCAATAGCCTTCCAGATAATTTTATCTGGAAGGCCTAGGTTTTGTCGCATATTTTTCAGCTTGGCTTCTAGTTACTTTTCTTATAAAATGATTTAGTAACTTGCGAAGACCATTTATAAAACACAAATCATGAATAAGGTAAAAATTGTATTTCTAGCACTTTTGTTTTTTTCTACCAGTCATTTGTCTGCCCAATTGGACTTTGAATTAGAAGAATTTGCTACCGGCTTTAATAACATCATAAAAATAGCCAACGCTGGTGATGATCGACTTTTCATTGTAGAACGGTCTGGAGTTATCAAAATAATTGATGGTACCGGTACCACCTTAGCGACTCCTTTTTTAGACATCGATAGTCAGGTGGCACAAACTGGAGGTCAAAGCGAACAGGGTTTACTTGGACTGACTTTTCATCCCGACTATAGCAGTAACGGATATTTTTACATCCATTACACCGATAATTCCGGGGATAGTCAAATCTCCAGATATTCCGTCTCTTCGACGGACCCCAATGTCGCCGATGCCAATAGTGAATTTTCTATCATGAATATTGTTCAACCTTTTGGAAACCACAATGGAGGAGAACTCGAATTTGGCCCTGATGGCTATTTGTATATAGGTATGGGAGATGGAGGTAGTGGAAATGACCCCGGCAATAGATCACAAAACCCAATGTCTCTTTTTGGGAAAATGTTGCGCATAGATATCAGCCAAGAACCTTATGCCATTCCTGCGGATAATCCATTTGTCAATGACGCAGCAGTATTGGATGAAATCTGGGCTTTGGGTTTGCGTAATCCTTGGCGATTTAGTTTCGATGCGATGACTGGGGATCTATGGATTGCCGATGTTGGACAATGGGCTTTTGAAGAAATTGATTTCCAGCCTGCCAATAGTACCGGAGGAGAAAATTACGGATGGCGTTGTCGCGAAGGATCTATTTTAAATACTGCTGTCAATACTACTGCCTGTGGCCCCGCCACTGATTATGTAGAGCCCATCTATGAATATGTGCATACTGGACAAAATGGACCTTGTTCGATAACCGGTGGTTTTATATACCGCGGTTGTGTTTATCCTGAGCTTCACGGTTATTACCTTTATTCGGATCATTGTACTGGCGATATTTGGGGATTGAAAAGAGATGCATCGACCAATTCCGTAAGTGTAGAAAATTTAAAAACCGTTGCTACTGGAGCCTGGACTACTTTTGGACAAGACAACAATGGAGAATTATACATCGCAGGATTGAATAACGGAACGGTCTTTCACATCGCCTCTGGCGAGCCGATGTCAGATGTTGTCATCACGGGAATTAACGGAAGCCTAAGTGCTCCAGATAATTTTGATTCCTATCAGTGGTTGTTTTTCGGTATCCCAATTATAGGTGCGACCAACATGGATTTTACCGCATTAGATAGTGGTGATTATTCAGTGATAGTCACCAATGCAAGTGGCTGTTCTTATACTTCGAATACGATCAATGTAGTCATCACCAGTGAATTTAATATCACCAGCCTCACCAGTTTTCAAGTACAACCCAACCCTTTTGATAAGGAGTTGACGCTTGCTTTGACTTTTGATCAAACGACGCAACTGGATTTACAGATTTATAGTTTAGACGGAAAAATCGTCTATCAAAAAGCGTTAAAAGCAGGAACCAATATCTCGGAGAAAATTGATTTGGAAGCATTGGAATCTGCGGTGTACTTGCTGCATTTGACTAATGGAACGGAAGAGTTGGTTTATCGGATTGTGAAAAAATAATGGTCAACTAATAATAAGGAGTGTTTAGAAAAAAATAGAAAAGAAAATATTCAAGCCTGATCTCCAATATCGAATATTGATTGGGGCGGCCCATGCAATGGTTTAGTTAATCATTGGTGAACCAATATTTCTCCCGGAACTCGCGATTTTTCGTCAAAAATCATTATTCAAAATTGGCGATTCCTTATTCAATATTCCTAACCAGAATTAAACTTCCGACTTTTTTCTGAACAGCCCTAAACTAACTAGCAAGGAAAGCACTAAGGTTTTCAGGAGAAGTAAAATGATGAACTTGAAATCCCATTTTTTGAGCTGCCGCAATATTGCGTGCATTGTCATCAATAAAAAGCGTCTTCTCTGGATTTAGTTTAAAACGATCTATCGCCAATTGATAAAAAGCAGGATCTGGTTTTTTGAGTTTTTCTACTCCCGAAACAAGAATGTCTTCAAACCAAGTCAAAAATTCATAGCGCTCCTGAGCGATGGGGAAAGTCTCTGCCGACCAATTGGTCAAGGCAAACAAACGATGTTTGTTGGCTTTCCGTATCGTTGTCAATTGTTCCAAGGTACCCGGAATTGGACCACCAAGCATTTCTGCCCATCGGTCATAAAAAGCTCTGATGGGTTCGGCATATTTAGGGTTTTTGAGTAAAAGAGACATGGTTCCTTCTTGGATAAGACGGCCCCCATCTTGTTCTTCATTCCAATCGGAGGTACAAATGTTTTCAAGGAAAAAATCTATTTCCTCTTCGGTATCAAATATTTTTCGAAAAAGGTATCTGGGGTTCCAATCGATTAAAACGCCTCCGAGGTCAAAGAGGTAAGTATCTATCTGATCTGCTTGCATGGTGATTTTATTTTGACTATTTAATTTGCTCTCTTACTTAAACTCGAAATTAGTGAAAAAAAAGGGCTCTTGGATCAATCAGAGGATATAATGCGGTTTGTGGTTTTCTGTTTGTGACTTTCAAATCTCCTTAAACCCTAAACCGCAACTACCCAAAATAACCAACTCCTTTATAAGCCAAAGCGGCAGCAATTGGAGCCAGGCAAGAACAAACCATCAGGGTAAAGTACCAGGTAGGGACACGAGAAGGCTCTATGCGTTCTGCTATCCAGGCCACCAGCAATAAGAAAAAGCTAATGGGCACGAATAGGGTAGTGAGCAAGGTGCCCAGATACTCATCGATTATCCAAAAACCTAAAAAAATAACAAATTCCACCAGGAAAATTTCAATGGCACCAAGTTTGGTCATAATGTAATGTTGTTTAGATAGCGTCAATTTGCTGGAGGAAAATTACTTATCTTTGATCGAATTTTCCCTTGCTTTGCCAAGTTATATTCATTTATCTGTTAGTGCGATTTTAAGATAAATTAATTTTATGGGCAAAACCTTAAGACTTGTTAACACATACCTCAGCAATAAGACCTTATCTTTACGTCGTTATTCAATAGTCCTGACACAATTTTGAAAAATAGAAAATAGTTGCACCATATGTTGAGAAAGCTTTGTTTGTTATTGGTAATGTTGACCTTTTCCGTATTGGCTTTTACTCAAAAAGAGTTTACTCCTCCATCTACGGAAGAAGCCATTGAGGCGGAATTTCAAAAACGGATAAAAAAGGAATACCTCAATCGGGTGTATATTCCCAAAGATTTGGCAGATTGTTTTATCCAACTCAATAAATTGATTGATGACGATTCTAAAAAGAAATTTAAAATAGCACCAGAAGAGGTCGTTAGTCGCAAATTACACTTTAGTTTGGGCCGTTGGATGATGGTCAATTGGAGTTTTTACCAAGGCTCTAGATTGTCCGCTTATTTAAAAGATCTGGGCATACACGAACCAGATGATATGGCTCGCTTTATTATCATTTCTTATCATCGTAACCTCAATCGTAAAGAACTGAAAATCAAGGAGCAAATAACCTTTTATCAAGAATATCGAGAAAAAGAAAGGTTGGAAAAACAAGCGGGAGGGGAAGTGATTCACGAAGAAAAAAGAATTAGAACAACACCACCAGAAGGTAAATAATTCGACTTCTGGTCGATCAAAATATTAAAAAAGCCATTACAGATTTTTGTACTGGCTTTTTTTTGTTGAAAGGCTTAAAAGCTTCTTTTTTTAGTCTATTTTCTTCCTCATGAGATTATTTTTTTTTGATGCTTGTTTAAAATTTCTACTTTTGCATTCTGATTTTGTGTAAAACGATGCTATATATAGGTGTCGAACAGCCTGGCATTATCTTGCTTGGCTACAACATTTTTCGGATTTAAAGGGTTTAACAGCACTAAACTTAAAAATCAGGCTCATTAATTGTGAGGATAATTAATTCATCATATTCTTAACAAGAATTTAATATTCAACCAGGCATGGCGAAGAACTTATTGATTGTGGAGTCTCCTGCGAAAGCAAAGACCATTGAAAAAATCTTAGGACCAGATTTTACAGTGAAGTCTAGTTTCGGTCACGTCCGGGATTTGAAAAAAGGCAATGGAGGAGTAGATATCGAAAATCGATTTACTCCGGTATATGAAGTGACTGACGACAAAAAGAAGGTCGTAAAGGATTTAAAGGACTTGGTGAAAAAAATGGATGAAGTCTGGCTCGCGACGGATGAGGATCGCGAAGGAGAAGCCATTTCCTGGCACCTTTGTCAGGTTTTAGGTCTCGATGAAAAAACAACCAAACGGATTGTTTTTAGAGAAATTACGGCACCAGCGATCCAAAGTGCCATCCAAAACCCTAGAACACTTGACCGCCATTTAGTCGATGCCCAACAAGCTCGCCGAATCTTGGACCGTCTTGTAGGATTCGAATTGTCAGAAATTCTTTGGAAAAAAGTCAAAGGAAAATTATCTGCAGGAAGGGTTCAATCGGTTTCGGTCAAATTGATCGTAGAAAGAGAAAGACAAATTCAAAATTTCAAACCGACACCTTATTATAAGGTGTCTGCTGTTTTTAATGTCAAAAACGAAAATGGCAAAATGGTTCCGCTCAAAGCAGAACTACCCACTAAATACGATACGGAAGCAGATGCGCAAGCTTTCTTAGAAAAATGCAAAAGCGCTGCCTATACCATCAACAATATCGAACTCAGACCACTTACGCGAAAACCAACGGCTCCTTTTACCACTTCTACCTTACAACAGGAGGCGAGTCGGAAATTAGGCTTCTCCGTAAAAAGAACAATGGTCAATGCGCAAAGATTGTACGAAGCAGGTATGATCACTTATATGCGTACCGATTCGGTCAACCTTTCTGAAACGGCGCTAAGCAATATCGCCTCAGAGATTGTCTCCAGCTACGGAGAAAATTATTTGGAAACCCGACGTTTCAAAAGTAAAAAATCCAATACTCAGGAAGCTCACGAAGCCATTCGTCCTACCTATATCGACCGTCAAGTAGTCGCTACCGATCACGATCAACAGCGCGTTTATGAATTGATCTGGAAAAGAACCATCGCTTCTCAAATGGCCAACGCCAAACTAGAGAAAACAGTGGTAGATATCGGAATTTCTACCATCCCTGAAGCCAAATTAAGAGCAGAAGGAGAGGTGTTGAAATTTGATGGTTTTCTAAAAGTATACCTCGCAGCTAAAGAAGATGACGAGGAGGAAGAAAACGAAGCATCTGGAATGCTCCCGCCATTGTCTGTAGGACAAAAGTTGGATCTCAATACTTTTACTGCGATGGAGCGTTTTACTCGTGCTCCCGCTAGATATACGGAGGCCGGATTGGTCAAAAAATTAGAAGAATTAGGCATCGGTCGTCCTTCTACTTATGCACCAACAATTAGTAAAATCATGGAACCTTCCAGAGGTTATGTGATCAAAGAAACAAGAGAAGGAACAGAGCGAAATTATAATGTACTGACCCTCAAAGGAGGAGACATTTCCAAAGAAGTAAAAACGGAAATGACTGGTGCCATCAAAAATCGCCTGGTTAGTAGTGATATTGGAAAAGTAGTTTCTGACTTTTTGAGTCAGCATTTTACTACGGTAATGGATTATAGTTTTACCGCAGATATCGAACAACGTTTTGATCAAATCGCAGATGGTAAAGAACAATGGCAAGATATGCTTGGTTCTTTCTATAAGCCCTTCCACGATACAGTAGAAGATACTTTAGAAAATGCAGATCGAGCTTCTGGAGAACGCATCTTGGGAACTGACCCAGAAAGTGGACGTACCGTTTTGGTAAGAATTTCCAGACTGGGAAGACCAGTGGTGCAGATCGGAGCGCCGGATGAGTTAGCAGAAGATGAAAAACCAAAATATGCGAACCTGCGTCCGGGACAAATCATGGAAGAAGTGGAGTTGGCAGATGTAATTGATCTCTTTCAATTGCCAAAGGAACTCGGAACATTTCAGGATCTAACCGTTACCATTGCGGTTGGTCGTTTTGGTCCATATGTCAAACACGGAGAAGCTTTTATTTCTTTACCAAAAGGAGAAGATCCTTTTACGGTGGTTTATGACCGCGCGGTCGAACTCATCAAAGAGAAACAATTGGCCGATGCTCCCATCGGAACTTACAAAGGAATTCCTTATACCAAAGGCAAAGGACGTTTTGGTCCATTCCTAAAATACGATGGCATGTTCGTCAATATTCCACGTCGTTTTGATCCAGATGAATTGACGGTGGAAGAAGCTCATGAATTGATTTCGGCAAAAATTGAAAAAGAAGCCAACCGTTATATCCACCGATGGGACGATATCAAAGTGTCTGTGGAAAATGGCCGTTGGGGACCTTTTATCAAATACAATAAGAAAAATGTCAAACTTCCTAAAATAGATGATAAAAGAATGACCACTGAGGAGGCCGCGGCCATGACTCAGGAGGAAATCAAAAAAATCATCGAAGAGGAATATCCAGATGCTTTTAAAGTAAAAGCGAAAAAGAAAAAGGCACCTGCAAAAAAGAAAGCAGCGACTAAAAAGAAAGCACCTGCGAAAAAGAAAGCCTAGCGTAAAAACGCACTGGAAAAGATCTACTAAAGGAGAATACGAGGAATCGTATTCTCCTTTTTCCTTTTGATGGACGAATGTTTTAGGTGAAGTTTCACTAAGAAAGTAGACTTCTCTCTGATTTAGGGCTTTTGAGAATCCTTTTTTGATTGGGAGAAAATAGTGTATTGGGGTTTGTAAAGTACTGATAACTAGGTTTTTGTAAGTGTTGGTCTTGTTTTTTTGCTTGGAAAAACCGATAAATTGTTCTTTGAATCGCTGCGGATGTAGTCGTATATTGTAGTAACGCTACCCAAGACCAATAGTATTTCGACGGTTACGAAACAGATGGATCTCCTCCAGTTTTACTTTAAACAAAAAGACAAGACCATGAAAAAGAACTACATTCTTCCTTTCCTTTTAATGATTTTTGGTTTACCAATAAGTCAGGCTCAATTAGATTGTGGCACCATCGGTACCCCCGATCCCAACTTTGATGAAAATACCTATCGACTATTCCTCCAACAAAGAGATCAGCAATTAAGAGCCATTGATGAAGTGCCTGTACAAATTCACATCATTCGTACTACTTCAGGTTCTACCTCTCTTAGCGAAGCGGACGTTCTCAATGAATTGGCGATTTCAAATATGCATTATGCGCCTGCCAATATCGAATTTGTTCCCTGTGGCCCCGTCAACTTTATTGACAATGATGACTTTTACTCCATCAATGATTTTGCAGAAGCCGATGTAGTTTATGACTTGCATCATGTTGAAAATGTGATCAATGTCTATTTTGCAGAATATGTTTTGGGGCGCTGTGGGTATTCCAATTTTCCCTGGAGTACGCGCCAATGGATTTTTATGGACAATCAATGCTCCACCAATAGTAGCACTTTGTCTCACGAATTTGGTCATTGGTTTGGCCTCTACCATACGCATGAAACTGCTTTTGGAGACGAACTGGTAGATGGAAGCAATTGTACGACAGCTGGAGATCGACTTTGTGATACCCCCGCAGATCCAAGACTCTCTGGTCTGATCAATAGCTCTTGTATTTATACGGGCACTGGAGTGGATGCCAATGGAGATGCCTATACTCCAAACCCAGCCAACATCATGTCTTATTCTAGATCTTTCTGCCGAGATTTTTTCTCTCCAGAACAAGTTGCCAGAATCGATTTTTACAATAATAATGGGCGAGAAAATTTGGTCTGTAGTAGTAATCCTATTGCTCCTCAAAAAGAAGTTAAAGTCGCTCTAGTGGTAATCAACCCAAGCTTGTCTAATCAAAGTGGACAGACCTTTCACGAACGTTTCAATTGGAACGAACCAGTAGCATTAGCGAATGATGTGGTGAATAATATCAATGCCGTTAGCCAAGGTGTAGTCAACTACGAATTTGTAGAGACCCATTATTCTGATGTTTTATTTTCTTATAATAACGGTACTGAAATTAGCCCAGAAGAATTGGCGACTTTGATCATCAATAATACCCCTGCAGAAATAGAAGCAATGGGCTTGGAATTTGATTATCAAGAGGTAATTGATGCCTACGATTTCTGCACCAAACGAGATGCTAAAGATATCACAGAGGTATGGATTTATGCTCCGCCTTTTGTCGGTCTTTACGAATCCAGATTGGCAGGTCAAGGAGCTTTTTGGTACAACTCTCCACCTTTGACTACCAGTTCCTGTGTGGATCTTTTACCCATCATGGGACTCAATTTTGAACGGGAAGTGGCAGAAGCATTACACAGCTATAACCACCGAGTAGAAAATACCATGCGCCAGGTTTATGGCCGATGGGACAATAATGCTAATCCTAAAAATACCTGGGAAAAGTTTACCTGCTATGAAGACAAATGCCCAGGCGAAGCCCACGCAGGAAATATACATTTTCCTCCCAATGGAACTTCTGATTACAATTACAACAATCCAAGTTCGGTAACAAGTTATGCCTACAATTGGTATGATTATCCAAATATTGGAAACGTTCCGCAAACTGTAACTTGCTCAGATTGGAATTGCGATCAGGAAGGATATATGCTTTGGTGGATGGACAAACTCCCGCGCTATGACTGTGTAGATCCAACGGATGGCTACCTCAACAATTGGTGGCATTATGTAGTAGATTATAATGAAGCGGTAGCATTAGCCAATGCGACGAACCCAAGCGATTGCGACATCAATCCAACGACTTGTCCAACAAATATTCCAGGCTATACCGTTTTGGGAGAATACAATAACTCCAAGTATTTTCTCTCTGATAATTCTGCCACCTGGTTTAATGCCCAAGCGGCAGCGGCAGCAAATACCAATGGCGGTTATTTAGTATCCATCAATGATGCCGCAGAAAATGATTTTATCGAAAGTGTAATCGGCGACAATATTTATTTTATAGGACTCTCCGATAATCAAAGCGAAGGAAACCTTACCTGGGATAGTGGCGAACCCGTCAATTACGACAATAGCACTGGCAATAGTGCTTCTGGTGATTTTGGAGTGATGTATTTTTGGGATGGAAAATGGGGTTTTGAAAGTAGCGCCGTTTGGAGACGATCCATTGTAGAAGTGCCTTGTGGCATCAATCCTCCGGGAGGAGAATTGACGGTGAGTTATTGCCCCGATGATAAAGTGATTGGTCATCCTTTTAATGTGACACAGACCTGGATCATCTCTTTTGATCAACCTACCGCAAGTACGACCTGTTCTGGTGGAGTAGTTAATATTGTACAGACTACAGGCCCTGCTAGTGGAACCTCGGTTGCCGTTGGTTTAGATTATACCATTACTTTTGAAATTAGTGATAATTGTGGAAATACAAGTACCTGTTCTTTTGTTGTTTCGTTTGAGCCTATTCCTCCTAGTGTCAATTTTACTTGTCCAGCAGACATTGCAATAACAGCAGGTGCCGGAGAAACTGGCGCCACAGTAACTTGGGATGAAAACGATTTCACCGTCGGCACTCCTTGTCTCATCAATGTCCTTACTCAGACTAGCGGCCCAAGTAATGGCGCTTTTTTCCCAATAGGAACCACTACCGTTACTTATGAAGCAAATGGCAATTGCAATGCTTTTGGATTTTTAGAAAGCTGTTCTTTCGACGTTACGGTCTCCAGTTCTGGAGGCCCTTGTCCTAATGACTTGGCTGGTTTTACCGCTTTAGGAGAATACAATAATTCTAAATATTTCTTATCTGATAATTCCGCTACTTGGCCTAATGCCCAAGCAGTTGCAGCAAATACCAATGGCGGTTATTTGGTGTCGATCAATGATGCAGCAGAAAATGATTTTATCGAAAGTGTTATTGGAAGTAATATTTATTTTATCGGACTTTCAGATGCACAAGCAGAAGGTGCCTTGACTTGGGATAGTGGAGAGCCCGTTAGTTATAACAACAGCGGAGGGAATAGTGGAGCCAATGATTATGGCGTCTTTTATTTCTGGGATGGCTCTTGGGGATTTGAAGGAGGGAGTGTTTGGAGAAGGTATATTGTCGAAGTGCCTTGTGGTGCGACGGGGCCTTCCTTAGTCGTTGATTGTCCTGCGGATATTACGGTAACGGCGCCTATTGGTGTTGATCCTTTTGTGGTGAATTGGGAGGAACCTACGGGGATGAGTACTTGCCCAGGGGGAGTAGTTAATGTGATCCAAATTAGTGGACCCCAACAAGGCAGCAGTCATGCAGTAGGGAGTCAATTTGCTGCAGTCTATGAATTGAGTGATAATTGTGGAAATGTAGAAACCTGTATTGTTGTAGTGTCCGTAGAAGGAGGTGTCTTTGCAGGGACGATAGATTGTCCGGCAGATATTATGCTAAGGGTTCCTGCAGGAAGTACTGGTGCTACGATCAATTGGCCGGCTAGTGGCCCTTCGGTAAATGTCAACTGTGGTTCGGTATCTAGCCTTACCCAAATTGCTGGTCCACCAAATAATAGCTTCTTTCCATTAGGAGTGACCACGATTAGCTTTGAGGCGATTGCCGTTTGCAATGGTATTAATTACTCGCTTTTTTGTTCTTTTGAAATTACCATTGAAGAAGAAAACAATGCACCTTGTCCAACGGACCTCACTGGTTTTACAGCGCTTGGAGAATTTAATAATTCTAAATATTTCTTATCAAATAATTCTGCCACCTGGAGCAATGCGCAAGCGGCGGCAGCCAATACCAATGGCGGCTACCTCGTGTCGATCAATGATCCGGCAGAAAATGATTTTATCGAAAGTGTTATTGGAAGTAATATTTATTTTATCGGACTTTCAGATGCACAAGCAGAAGGTACCTTGACTTGGGATAGTGGCGAATCGGTGAGCTATGATCGAAGTGGTGGAAATAATGGAGCCAATGATTATGGTGTCTTTTATTTCTGGGATGGAAGTTGGGGATTTGAAGGAGGAAATGTTTGGCGAAAATATATTGTAGAAGTACCATGTGGATCAAGCCCTCCGACAGATGGACCAGATTTACAATTGTCTAACCTAAATGGTTTGCCTTATAACGGTATTCAAGGTGAAGTGGTCAATTACAGCTTTGATTTACAAAATACAGGAACCGAAATTGCTCAAGGTGATTATGTCATTGGTGCTTATCTTTCTTCGGATCAAGTATTGGATGCCAATGATGTCTTAGCGGGTATCGTCAATACGGGTAACACAGATGTAGGAACCATTACTGATATTCCTTCCGCCATTACCATCCCCGTAGACCAAGCCCCCGGACAATATTACTACCTCATCTTAGCTGCGGATATCAATAATGATATTACTGAATTGGATGAAAATAATAATACAGTTCTTTCCACTTCGGTGATTAATATAGCGGCCAGTCTAGAGAACCCCTGTGTTGTTTTTGAGGAAACTTATGGTCTGGGTTCTATCACTTGTACCGAATTATTGACTTCTGGAAATATTCGATTGGTTTATAAATTGGGAGCGGATTATTTTGAGAAAATTATTGGCGCAGATGGAGTAGAAATTTCAGATCAAAGCATCGACATTTCTCAAGCAAGTATAAAGGTTGTTGATAATGAAATTGTTGAAACGGATTTTGATGGGAATGAATTGAATGCGATTCCTATTGATCCAGCATTGGTTGCTCTTTACGATTTTGAGTATAATGGTTTTGCCGGAGTAGATCGGGCAGCGGATGGCGGTTTCTTTTTGGCAGCTTATGAAAGAATATTCGATGCTCCATTGCCAACAAGTTCTGGTGTGGATCGTGTTTTTCTATACAAATTAAATGGCAGTGGAGAAGAAGTCAATAGTATTTTTGTAGACGAGTTGGGAACCTATAAGCTTTTATTTAATACCCCAGAACAAGTTCTGGCAATGGCTGATGGCGGAGTAGAATTGTATTACCAACGAGCAGCTGAAGATGCTACTGTTTATCGTTATGCTTATGATGCAAATTTAGTAGAAGTACGTCCTCGAGAAACGGCTGCTTTTGCCAGAAGTATTTATGGGACTCTTTCCTTTGGGCCAATCGAGGAATCTCCATGTGTTGCAGGTCAATACCTTGCTAATTATATCAATATACTTTCTTCTTCTCCTCATGGTGGAACTGTTCAATCTGTTTATACGGTAAGCGAACACGGTAATAATGGGAAGACAGGAATTTTTTCCAGATACTCCACGGTGACTAGTGTTCAAGGTTTTGGTAGCAGAGATGATGTCATGACCCGATTCTTACCAGGCGATAATTCGCTAGTGCTCACCTACAAATCGCTCAATTCTCAAAATCCACTTTTGCCAGATACTTTCTTATTACAATGGATTGATAGTAATGATCAAGTTCAAAAATCAGAGGATCAAGTCTTGACCTATTTTCCTAAAGATTTTTACGAATTAGCGGATGGATCAGTGTTGTTTTTAGGAGAAAGAAATGGGGAAATTTATTTGACGAATGTAGATTGTGGAACGGTTAATCGAGAAAGAGCAAAGGAAGATTTAGTGGAAAAAGCCAATCCAATTCAAGTGTTTCCAAATCCAGTAATGGATGACTTGCAAGTGAGTATCGAGTCGGAAGAGGATCGGGATAATACGCTGCTCCAAGTTTTTGATAGCCGTGGAACTTTGCAGTTGAATCAACGCGTCAATTTATGGAAAGGGATTAATCGAATTGACTTGGAGACTCAGCAATTGACGGGCGGTATTTATTATATTCTGTTGCCAGAAATGCCGAGTAGAAAGAACAGTGCGTCATTTGTGAAAGTGCGGAATTAGATAGATTTAGCATTAGTTTGAAGTAATAATTAAAAAGGGAATGATTTTCTAAATCATTCCCTTTTTTTGAAGAAAAACTCTTAATTCATCCGCCAAAAATAAGGCGTAAACAAAATCAAAATAGTAAACAATTCCAATCGACCCAGGAACATATAAAAAACCAAAAACCATTTTCCCGACACCGGTACCTGAGCAAAATTATCTACAGGCCCCAATTGTCCAATAGAAGGCCCCACATTCCCCAAAGACGTAGCAACGGAACCAATAGCCGTCAATAAAGGCTGCTCAAAATCTGCAAGGATGACCGTCATCACCAAAGAGCCAAACAAAAAGAGGATCAAATAAAGCAATAAGAAAACCAGGATATGAGTCAAGGTTCTGGGAGCAACCATTTTTCGGTCAATCTTGATTCGGATCAATGCCTTTGGATGCAAGAGTCTTTTAAATTCTAAATGAGAGTTTTTAAAAAAGACCAGGTGTCGAATGAGTTTGATGCCTCCACTGGTAGACCCTGCACAGGCTCCAACAAATAAAAGAATAAAAAACAAAAGCGTCAAGGCAGGCGACCAGGAAGTATA
>CALLVY010000251.1 GCA_938015925.1 uncultured Saprospiraceae bacterium | reverse complement strand
AAAAATAGAAGATTGTTATTTGATGAAAATGTAAAGAATTGATTTACAGTTGTTTGTATTGTTGTTGTGCTATAAATCAATGTCACAAATAACGATTGGATTGAGCAGAAATAGCTCTTGAAGAGCCAAGAAAAGCATGTTGGGCACTTATTTTGCATGTGTTTTATATATATAAGTATTTAAGCCTGAACTAACCCACCAGGAATATATTTAGAAAATAACAAATAAACACAGAATGCCTAATCCCCCCCACGCAGGTTTAGGTGCCTTTTGGAATCTGTTTTGTCAGGCCATTGCCTGTCTTCTAGATTCTGGCACCAAGCCTATGGAAATAAATCCTACGACCAATCTTTTGGGCAGGGATAAGAAACAGAGAAAAATTCCTTTTTCTCCGCACGATACCTTTCTGAATTCCTCTTACTCCTCACCATACCTCTTTATGGAATTGGATAGAAGAAGCCTATTGCAGCTTTTTCTAAATAGGCATTACCTGTTTTCTTAACAGGCTAAGACCTTTTAATTTTTAGATAGAAACATCAGCACCCAACTTTATATAAACACGCAAGAATGTCACCCAACTTTTACTCCCTATCAACAATCAAAACTCCTTGCTCTAAGAAGAAGGAAAGCAGTTTTGTCTTTTCTGGAAGAACTAATCTATTCGGACAGAAAAGTCGATTAATCTTTGAGCAATATTTGCTCCGGGTAGCAGCTTTTGTCGGCTTGTTATTCTTTGCGACCGGTCTTTCCGCGCAGGATGGTTTGCAGGTTACCAACACTACTAATCCGGGGCCGTCTTCCATCGCTATATGTGAAGCCGATCCGGTGGGGGCTTTCTTTAGAGTAGACTATGGAACGGCTACAACAGATGCCAGCAATGCAAGAATAGAAATTCCATTACCATCTGGGGCAAGCTATCTGGCTGGTTCCTTTTCTGACATCTCCTTACCAACGGGAAATTCCACCACATTCAGTATGTCTGGAAATACCATGGTCATCACATTCGGAGATACCATTTTCCAACCAGATCCAATGGATCCCGGATTGATTACTTCCGGAGCTTTTCAGTTTCGTTTAAACTATGATTGTGATTTTGTAACTTATTTGGCAGGCTTGCCTGGCCTCGGTTATTTATATCCAGAAACTTATGCTGATGAAAACGATGATAGCTTTATTTCAGACCCACTAAATAATACAGTGGCTACCCCCTATATTGTAATAGAAGACCTCAATGATAATACGGCTGCAACCGGAATAGAAGTAGGCGTCCCTTTTTCGAGAAGCTTTAATATCAAACAGACCGGATTGAATCCGGTACGTCTATACGAGTTTACGGTTTGTATGGATTACGATGCAGATATTACCGCGAGTAATCAACGAATAGAAGGAGTCGCTATTCCTGCATTTGATGGGAATGGTTGTGTAACCGTAAATAGTACTACGATGCCAGGTTTGGCTGCTTCTTTTCCAATGTCCCAAGGCAACGCGCTTCAATGGACGGAAGATGTAGTGGTAAACGTTTGTGAAGATCTGAGTACGGGAGTGACTGCCAATTGGGGTTGTGGAGGTTCTGACTGCCAGAGTGATGAAAATTTAATTATGACCATTGCCCTTGCCACAAATGATCCTAGTATAAGCAACGGTGGTATCACCAGAACAATTAATGGTTGTATCGAAGATGGAGCAACCATCGTAGCCACCTGGATCATCAATTCTGGCAAAGCTTATAATGTAACCTTAAGACCTAACGCAAGAAGCACTTATTCGTTTGTCGATCCTACTTCTGTAAAAGTAGATTGGGGCGAAGGCTTAGGCGAACAAAATTATCCTTTCCCCGGAGGAATTAGTAATGCCAGTACTTCAAATACTGGTGCCTCTTGTATCACCGGAGGTCAAAATTATACCAGTTACGATTTAGATCCCAATGCTTTTATCGATGCAACTGGAGGCCCCGTTACGATCACATTAACTTATGATATTCTCACTTGCTGTCCAACAGGAACTTGTGGTACCGTTAATGGTTCTATTCTTGGAGCACAGCCTAGAATTGATATGGACGATATGTGTGGAGATGGTCATGGAAGTAGTCAAAATATAAATCCCGAAGCTATGGGAACCTCTACCTCGGATGATGTTCCTACGATTATCCCTAGTGGTGGCAGCGGTACTTGGACCTATAACCTCAACTCAATGATAGATTTAAGTGACTTGACTAGTCATGGTCAGGTCTGTATGAATTTTACCATTGATGCACCCCTTGTCTTTGATGAAAGCTCGATCAGATGGTATGATGCGGCAGGGGACACTTTTTTTACACCAGCGAGTGTTGATAATTCTTCGGCACCGACTTATTTAGCTTGTTTCAATAGTGGAGAGTTTAATGGTAGTGGTTCTTATATTGAATTTGAAGCAGATTATACTTGTGCCCCGGCCACTTGTGGATTGGTGGTCAACACCGTAATGGAAATGGGTTTTCGATTTGGCAACGGAGCCTGCCCAACGGATAATTGTTTGTTTACTTTTTTATGTGAAGAAGGGTCAACCGTTCTAGGAGATGGATGTTGTCCAGGTACTTGTGATGGAATTTCTCATCTAGGTTTTACCGTTGAAAGGTCTTGTTTTGGACTACCAGATAATGACAATGATGGTTGTGAAGATCCCGGAGGAATGATTGATTTATCTAAAGTAAAAGCAGACCACGCCATGCAAGGAGATGAATTGTCTTTCGTCGCATCTGGTGTCATAAATCTCGATAACACCCCAAACGATAGTTTCAATTATGTCTACTTCGAATTGCTTTTTCCAAAGGCACATGGCATTGGAGCAAATACTGCTTTTGAAGTGGAAGATGTGAGTACAGGGATGACCTATATTTGTAGTCCACCGAATGTTTTCAATATAGGAGATACCCTATTGACCTATTATTTGACGACAGATTTGTTAAGAGGCTGTGGAACATTTCCAAATGACTTCATTTTTGAAGATGGTGATTTAATCGAGCTATCTGGTTCTTTTGTCAACCTCGATAATCCAGGATGCAAGGTCGAGCAATTATTTGTTAGTGCCACCTGGTATGCGAGCCGAGTTCCTGATCCTGTTGGTTCAGATCGCTTAAACTGTAATATCTCCATTCCAGGAACCTACTCGCAAGTAGGATATGACCTTAGCTTGTGGCCGAGAAATAACAGAAGTTATGGATGTGGAGGAGCAGAATTCGAATACGAAGTCACCTTCTGTATCGGAGGAGGAGACTACCGAATTCAACCTTTCCCTTATGAGATTCGAAACTTTATGAAACCTTCTGTTTCTGGTTTGAAATTACCTCCCGGACTGGTTTTATATCAACTGCTATTAGAAGATATTCTCTTTACAAAAGTTTTTAGTCAAACCAGCCC
>CALLVY010000250.1 GCA_938015925.1 uncultured Saprospiraceae bacterium | reverse complement strand
GCTAAGCTATAATCTCGGTGATTGTCTCCTATCGCATATTGAATACCTCCAAGCAAGTGTGCTAAAAATTGGGGTTCTTTAAAAGTCTCTTCGGTATGTCCCATTCCGGTATAAAAAGCTCGACCACCATCAAAAACATGGTACCAAGACATGGGGTGTGATCCTTCGTGTTTTCCGCCTTTATAACTGCTTTCATCAATTTCAATGAGCACCTCAATTTTTTCGTAAACATTTTTGAAATTATACCATTCATCTGTTCTGACCCATTCTGATCCCAAAGACGCCGTCGCCAAATGTTCTTGATTTTTGATCAACAATTTGGCTTCTTGAATATTTGGATGATCGGAAAAGTAAGCACCGGACAGTTGGTGATACCAAGGCCAGGCGTGTTCGGTATCCGTGGCAGCATGTATGCCGACATAGCCACCTCCCGCCTGGATGTATCGTTCAAAGTCTGCTTGTTGCACATCATTTAAAACATCGCCGGTGGTATTGAAAAAGATAACGGCAGCATATTGAGCCAACTGGTCTTCAGAAAACAGGGTGGCATCTTCGGTATGCTCTATCAATAGATCGTTTTTCACTCCTAAGGCCTGAAGAGCTTCGACTCCTTTTTCGATATTTTGATGTCGAAATGCTGCGGTCTTGGTAAAAAGGAGAACCTTTTCTTTTTCGCTGGAGCAACTGAAGAAGAGGCTAATAAAAAAGAGGCTTAGAAGCCTTAGGGTTTGGAATCGGAAGTTTGGTGTAGTCAATGAGGAAGATTGTATTGCCAAGGTGTCTGAAGTTTTTAGATTATTAGGTTCAATTTTTTCTACATAAAACGCTTTAGAAAAAATACTCAAAAAGATGCGATAAGCCCCTATCAAGCAGGTATCCAAAGTAATCATTAATTTGGTTTATTTGACCTGGCATAAAGGAAGTTCTCTTTTATGGTTTAAAAATGGGAGGTTTTGCTTCATATGTTGTAGTGGGAGGTCTCTTTTGGGTAATCAATTGTGGTTCTCTGACCAATCCCGTGTGTGAGTCAACCAAAAAGAAGAAACCGCCGAAGAAGGTTCCCGATAGTAAAAAACGCTTATTTCGGCAAGTTCAATACAAGTTTTTGTTCTTCTTTTTGATTGACCACGGGATTTGTCCAAGAACGTCAATTGTTTGCCTGCCCTGTTCTCTAAATTCAGATCTATAGCAAATTATCGACCACAAATTCTTCAAATTGCACCAAAGCTTCTGGCATTTTTTTTCGTCCAAAACCAATTCTAAAAAAGCCACTTTGGTCATAAATTTCTCCAGGTAAGAGTAGCACTTTTTTCTCATGGATCACTCGTTCAACAAATCCAGGATTGCTTTCTTCAAAATTCATTTTGACCCAGGCGATTGGTCCCGCATGTGGTCGATACCAGGAAAATAAATGAGAATGTTTGGCAAAAAACCGATCAAGTAAAGGAAGGTTTTCTTTGATAATGGCTAAATTTCTACTCAATAATTTCTTGCGATTTCGAAGCGCTAAACCCGCCAGGAATTCACTGGGGCCAGCATTGCAAATGGTGGTGTACTCTTTTAAGATCGCTACTTTTTCCAGAACCTTCGGATTTCTACAGGCCAGCCAGCCGATCCTCAATCCGGGCAAACCATAGGATTTAGACATTACCCCTAAGGAAACACCATTTTCATAGACATCAACAATTCCAGGAATAAGGTATTTTTCTTCGTGTTCCAACTCGCGGTAAACTTCATCGCTAAAAATAAAGATGCCTCTTTCTCTGGCTAGATTTACGATTTCTAACTGCTCTTCTTTTGTAAAATGAAAACCGGTTGGGTTATGTGGTGTATTTAGGTAAATCGCTTTTGTCTTATTGGTGATCATGGCCTTTAGATCCTCTAGATTAAACCGGGGCTCATCCCCTTCGTACTGCACTTTCCAATTAAACACTTTACAACCGATACTTTCTGGAATCGAATGCATGGACTGATAACAAGGAAACTGTACAATCACCTCATCTTCTGGTTCTAGTATCGCTTGAGAAAACAAAAAAATGGGTTCCTGAGCACCGCTACAAACCAACAAATCATCGACCTTTACCTGCTCATAAATTGCAGTAATCTCTTTCCGCAAATCCAGTGCTCCTTTGGTATCGGTATACCCCAACCAATGATCCTGAAACTTTTCTGAGCCTCCTTCTTCCAATGCAAGTAGATCTCGAATAGACATCGCTTCGCTATCGGAGTTGCACAAGGAGTATTCTGTATTGAACTCGTATAAGGTATAGAATCTTTCTAGCTGGAATGGTTTGATTTTCATCTTCTTGTGGTCTTGCCTTTGCGATAATTCTGATTTTAATGTATGAAATGTACGACTAATTTGGCACAAAAAACAAAAAAGGGCATACGATGTATCTAAGATGACTGGTAGCCTTCTCCAATAAAGCACCATTGTTTAAATAACAATAGATCATTGGCCGAACCTGGTCAGCCAATGATCTATTTTAGTATTCTATTTTTATTGATTTTTAGTTTGCAATTCTAAAATAAAAAAAATTATTCCTCTTAAAAATACACCCGATACATCAGGTTCGGAAAAAAGCCAAATTGCGCCAAATGGCCAATGGAATTCGGCGCATCTTCATCGTAGAATTCGGTTAGTTTTCCTTTGGTGTTGGTGACATTATCGAGGTTGATAAAAATTTCGTGGGTCGCCTTGGGGCGATTGAATTTATAACTAGCGGATAAAACGATAAGATAGACATCTCCAATTTTATCTGCATAGGCTTTTTCATAATCCCAGTATTGACCTTTGGTAGGATCGACGGCTAGGTTCCCTTGTTCGTCTCTGAGGAGTCGAAGGATTTTTTTACCACCGCCAAAAAATACTTTGGCATTTAAGGCCAGGGTTTTATTTTCTTTTTTGCCCAAATTATCAAATTCTTTTCCGAATAAAATATTGACCAAATAATTGCCATTATACTGTGTATTCCGTTCGATCCCTTCCAGTGTTTTATACTTGGAATTAAACAAAGAGGCATTGATTAAATAGTAATAATTATTGTCAAAAAACCGCTCTAGAGTTAGTTCCAGGCCATAGTTTTTTCCGCTTCCTTCATTCACCAATTCGACATACCTCGATTCCGTTCCTTCATTGATGGTCGCATAATAACTCGTATCCTTATTTTCAACCGGCAGGTTGTAC